>CANQEO010000024.1 GCA_947595215.1 uncultured Bacilli bacterium | reverse complement strand
TACATTTATATCTTATTAAATTAAAAACTTGGATGCTAGTCCAAGTTCTTATCGATTGTTAAATCGATTTTGTTCTGCTATTTCGAAACATCTTCATTTTTCTTGGATTTTAATGTAATTGGTTTTACTAAAAATTTAACGATAAAGAACATTATTGGTAGGGCTACAAATTGCGCCAATATATATGAGAATTTATATGGAATAGATAAAATCGTTTCAAAAAGACAAATTCCAGCAAGTTGAAGTATAAAATTAGGAATTGAACTTAACGGATATCGCGCTAGACGAACCCAAGACCATTCTGTTCTAAAAGCAAAGAGTGTTTGAGTGGTATAGGCAATGGGAATTCCAATTACGAAAGCGATGATAAAAGGAATATCGAAACTCAGTAGAGAGATATTTTCATTTATTACAAATTTAGGATTCCATTGAAAGAAATTTTCAAAGCAGTATCTAAAAATATAAGTCAATATTAAGCTTATAAGAGCATTAAAACCGCCAACAAAAAGAAAACGAATAGGTTCTTTTTCCCACATTCTCCAACAAAAAGATTCAAATTTACCTAAGAAAGTATTTTCATTTTTAAAAATTTTGTTCATATTTTCACTTCCAAACTAGATATAACCTTGATGAATGTATTTATCATAACATTTTAGTATTCTTAATTAAAGATATTAATTTCTATTAATTATCAAAGTAAAACTAGATAAAAAGCATATTTACACTTAATTTATACTAATTTTATAATTGTATTTCGACTTCATATAGATATTCTATCTCTATTCAACTTCCGGAAATCTTTTTAATCTTAGTAGTGCCTCTAGTTTGTAACACTTATGAATCTACATCGTTATTTCCATCGCTCTCGATTGTTACAGTAATGCATTCTCTTATTAATCTAGCGTATTTAAGAAATTAAAAATACTTTTTCAATCTCATTTGATTATAGTATAAACTGAGTAATTTTCATAGAAAAAGTCCTACATAAAGAGTGTATTAATGATAAATTCGACAGAATTCGACAAAAGTTACATATAGTAATTTTTTAATAGTGAATATTAGATTTATTTTAATTTTAATAAATTGTCGAAACAAAAATTTCTTTTTAGTAATTTTAATAAGAAAATTTTCATGCTATAATAGGCAAAGAGTAGTTTCAAAGGGACAAGTTAGATAGGGAGTACTATAATATGGGACATAATTTTAAAAATAAAAAAGTAGAAATAATGGCATTTGTTCTTTCGTTGCTAATGTCGATAGCGATTATTTTGGTAGTAGTTTTTAAAGATAATTTATCGATATATTTGCAAATTGTTTCAGTACTTTTGCTACTTATATCAACCGCTATTATAGTCTATTATGGGCGTTTGAAAAATTATAAAATACCTTATGGATTTTCTTTGGTAATCACTATTGTTAGTTTAAAATTTTTCTTTTATGAAGATAATTTATTTAACAATATTGTCTTTAGCGTGATATCTTTGTTGTTTGTAGTTTTTTACTCGTTAGTAGTTTTTGTAAATAATGGTAAATTAAAAGCAATCATTTCTCATAGTTTAATTATACCAATGCAACTAGGTATAATGTTTTTGGAGATAATACCTTTAATAGATAAAAATTCATTTGTAGGATCCAATCTTAGTGTTTTTTGGGGATTAATAATATCTTGTGTTGCGGTATTCTTAAGCGATCTATTAAGTGATTTTAATATTTTGTTTTCATTAGGATATATCATAATGATTTATGTTACTGATAGTATTCTTCTATATTATTTTCATAGTTTTTATTTGGTTATTCCGATTATTCTTTCATATTTAATTACCATGGTTTTATGGAATTTCGCTAGAAGAAAAGTTTTAATGCAGAAGTAGTGATAAGTTCTTAATTTTTTCTAATTGATACTTTAAGATATAGATGGTGATTTTATGGATTTCGTTAAAGTAAAAATTAAATCGAAAGAAGAAGGTCTCACTATCAAAGATTTTTTAAAAGAGGCTGGAGTTGGTCGTGCTAAAATTGAAGAACTTCGAGTAGGTCATTCCACTTTTATTAATGAAAAGAATGTTAATTTAGAGTACAAGTTAAAAAAAGATGAAGAATTGAGCTTTACTTTTGATGAGAAAATCGATTTTATTCCTGAACATATAAAATTAAATGTGGTGTATGAGGATGATTATCTGCTTTTAGTTGAAAAGACATATGGAATATTGATTCATCCTGAAAATAAAAACGGACGTGGTACGTTAGTAAATTATGTTGCGGGATATTACGTGAAAAATAATATAAAAAGAAAAGTAAGATATATTCATCGTCTTGATTTTGAAACGACGGGCATTGTGATTTTTGCCAAAGATTTTTTATCTGAAGCTTATTTAAATAAGATGATGGAAAAGGGAAAAATCGAAAGAGATTATCTAGCTTTAGTAAAAAATACATTTTCGAAAAAAGAAGGAACTATTAATACTTTTATCGGTCGTGATCGTCATGATAATCATCGCTATCGTGTCTCTAAAACCGGTAAAAGAGCAATCACTCATTATCAAGTGCTTGATAAAATAGAAGATAACACTCTAGTTAGACTTACTTTAGAAACAGGACGCACGCACCAATTGCGGGTTCATATGAATTATTTAAATCATCCGATTATCGGAGATTCTATTTATGGACAAAACGAAAATAGACAATTATGTCTATATGCCTATGAAGTTAAGTTCTATTTTCCTTTAAATTGCTCTTATATAGATATTAAATTACCGATTCCATCTTGGTTCTATAAAAAAAATCTCTAATGAGATTTTCTTA
>CANQEO010000023.1 GCA_947595215.1 uncultured Bacilli bacterium | reverse complement strand
ATAATATTTTTTATTTTTTCAACTCATCTTTGAGTTCTTTTTTGTCTTTTTCATTAAAATACAATTTCCTAGTTAAAGTAAAAAAGAACTTCGCGGTATGTACACTACGAAGTTCTTTTTGTTATTTACTTTGATTAATCCTCATTAACCGGTGCGTTATAAGAACGAGCTGCTAATTCTTGATTAAGCATATATAAACCTTTTGAATCGCCACCAAAAAGTTTCATCTTCTTAATCATATCTTCTGCATTCTTTTCTTCTTCAATTTGTTCTTTTACAAACCAATCTAAAAATTGCATCGTTTTGAAATCTTTCTTTTCAAATGCCAAATTATAGATTTCATGAATCAAAGATGTAACATATCTTTCATGTTCCAAACCGGCTTCTAAAGGTGATAAATGATCTTTAAACACCTTATCTGGTTTTGCAATTGCTTCAAATTTAACACTGATACCATTATCGATTAAGTAACGTCTCATTTTAAATGCATGATCCCGTTCTTCTTGGGCTTGAATTTCATACCAGTGAGCAAATCCATCAAGTCCTTCATCTTCGTAAAAATTAGCAAAATCTAAATAAAGATACGCTGAGTATAATTCTTTATTAACTTGATCGTTAATTAAAGCAGCTATTTTATTGTCTAACATATTTTATATCTCCTTCTATTGTTTAGTATAAACTTTATTTCAAATAAAAACAAATATGATGCTTGTTTTTTATCTTCACTTATTTTTGATAATTGTCCTTTAAAAAAATAATCAATGATATTCGAATCGTATTTTAATTTTCTTTTCTTGCTTAAATAAAACGGATTGCACCATTGAGATTTTTTTGTTTACAAATTCCTTGCGCGGTATTAAAAAAGCCCTATTTTAAGGGCTTTAATAACTAATGGAGCAGGTGACGGGAATCGAACCCGCGTAGTTAGCTTGGAAGGCTAAAGTTCTACCATTGAACTACACCTGCAATTAATAATGGCGGATCAGACGGGAATCGAACCCGCGGTCTCCTCCGTGACAGGGAGGCATGTTAACCGCTACACCACTGATCCATCAATGGCGGAGCAAGAGAGACTCGAACTCTCGCGCCGGAGTAAACCGACCTACATCCTTAGCAGGGACGCCTCTTCACCAACTTGAGTATTGCTCCAGCGTGCTTGTATAATATATCATATCACCTTATTGAATGCAAGAGACTAAATGAATTTGTCACTATTTTTATTCAGTGAAGTTTCTTATAAAAAGGTGAACACTATTAATAGTATTCACCTCTTATCGATTAATATGCTTTTGCAAATAGAACAACCTTAGTGGCTTTTTTACCACATATTGGGCAAACATCACCAATAGGTTCTTGATTGAATGGCATACAGCGGGAAGTTGCATTGGTTTCTTGTTTTATTTTATCTTCACAAGATTGATCGCCACACCACATCATTTTAACATAACCACCTTTATTTTCTAAGATTTCTTTAAACTCTTCATAACTATGTGCATCAGTTGTATGATCGAGTAAATATTGTAAAGCTTTGTTATACATTTCGCCATGAATAGTTTCTAATAACATCGTGACTTTATCAGACAATTCATCTAATGAAACTTGAAGTTTTTCCCCACTATTTCGCTTAGCGATAGTGACTAAGTTTTGTGTAAGATCACGTGGTCCTAATTCGATGCGTAGAGGAATTCCTTTCATTTCATATTCTGAAAACTTCCATCCCGGTGAGCGATCAGAATCATCTAATTTGACACGTAATCCTAAAGATTTTAAATTATTTTCAAGTTCACGTGCCTTTTGCAAAACACCTTCTTTTTGCATTTGAATTGGAATGATAACTACTTGAATCGGTGCTACTTTCGGTGGCAATACTAAACCATTATCATCGCCATGTACCATGATGATTGCACCTAATAAACGAGTTGAAACACCCCATGAGGTCTGATGTACTGGATGTAAGGCATTATCTCTTCCTAAAAACTTGATACCAAAAGCTTCAGCAAAGCCAGTACCAAAATCATGAGTGGTACCAGATTGTAATGCTTTTCCATCTGGCATTAAAGCTTCTATTGTGAATGTATCTTTAGCGCCTGCGAATTTTTCTTTATCCGTTTTTTGGCCTGTCGCAAAAGGAATCGCTAATAAGTCGCGCCCCATTCGATTATATATTTCCAACATATCTAAAACTTCTTTACGAGCTTCAACTTCTGTCTCGTGAATGGTATGACCCTCTTGCCATAAAAATTCACTTCCGCGTAAAAATGGACGTGTAGTTTTTTCCCATCTAACAACTGAACACCATTGATTATATTTTTTAGGTAAATCACGATATGAAGAAACTATTTTTGCATAATGTTCACAAAATAAAGTTTCACTAGTAGGACGAATAATTAATTCATCTTCTAATTCGTTACTACCTCCTTTTGTTACTATCGCACATTCAGGAGCAAACCCTTCGACATGATCCTTTTCTTTTTGAAATAAAGAAGAAGAAATAAGCATTGGCATATAGACATTTTCATGTCCGGTTTCTTTAAATTTATGATCGAGATAATGTTGAATTTGTTCCCAAATTGCATAGCCATATGGTCGATAAATGATAAAACCTTTTATGGATGAATAGTCCATTAACTCTGCCTTACGACAAACGTCTGTGTACCATTGTGCGAAATCTACTTCTTGAGCAGTAATCGCATCATTTTTTTTCATTTCTGCCATATTAAACACCTCGCGAAATTAATTATAGTTACTTATTAAATTGCATGCAAGACAAGAATCTCGTTAATTGTATTATTAAATGTAATAAATGATGCTGTAACAATCTTTACAATTTTATACTTTTAATATTTATATAATGGTACTTCATTAATAAGTAATGATAAATCGGAATAAATAATAGTTTCAATGGTCATTAAAAAACTTATTTATATTTTTATATATGATTGCACAAAATTATGTATATAATAATGTTGGTGATAAAATGAAGATTAGACCAATAACAGATTTAAGAAATACGAACCTTATTTCAAAAGAAGTTCACGATGGACATGAACCTCTTATTATAACCAAGAATGGTTATGGCGATATGGTAATTATGTCATTTGATAGTTACCAAAAATTAAACAAAATCAATGTTGAAGATAAAAATGATTTTTCAACAATTCAATTAAAACAAAGTAACAATTACGGATATGTTAGAATAGCATGTTGTTCTTTAAATACATCAATCGGTAATGTAGAAAGAAATGTTGAAGAAATAAAAAAGAATATTAATACCGCAATACAAAAGAATGTTTCAATAATAGTTTTTCCAGAATTATCATTAACCGCTTATTCCTGTGGCGATTTATTTCTGCAACCAGATTTAAGTAGACGTGCATTAAATGGAATTAAAACACTAGTTTCTTTTAGCGAAGATAAGGAAATATTTTTTGTAGTCGGTGCTCCGTTAATTATGGACGGAAAACTCTATAATTGTGCAATCGCCATTCAAAAAGGATGTATATTGGGAATAATTCCAAAAACGTATATTCCTAATTATACAGAATTTTACGAAGGGCGTTATTTTTCATCTGGCAATGGTATCACAAAAACTATATCAATAAATAATCAAAAAATACCATTTGGAACAAATATAATTTTCATAAACCAAGGAAACAAAGATGAAAAGATTGCTATAGAAATTTGCGAGGATCTTTGGGTCTCATCTTCTCCTTCTTCAAGACACGTCGATAATGGGGCGAATATAATCTTAAACCTCAGCGCTTCAAATGCTATATTAGGCAAAAACACCATTCGCCATGAACTCGTGAAAACTATGTCTTTAAAACAAAATTCAATTTATTGCTATTGTTCCTCCTCTTATCACGAATCCACAACTGATATCATTTTTTCTGGTCATCGACTTATCGCCGAATGTGGAGAAATAATCGCAGAAAATGAAAACTTTGATTCCGGTATGTTAATCGCTGATGTCGATTTAGATGTCGTAAATGCTAAACGTATAAAAGCTCGCGTAACTGGAAATCAAAATAGCTCCGATTATATAAATGTTTACTATACCTCCTCCAGAAACATACCTGACACTATTATAAGATCATTAAAAAAACATCCTTTTACAGAGCAAAATCTAGATATGAAGAAAGACGATTATAATCGCATTTTCAAAATGCAATCTTTAAGCCTAGCTAATAGGATGTTTCATACCCATATTGATCATTTAGTAATCGGCCTTTCTGGCGGATCTGATTCTACATTAGCCTTTCTTGTATGTGTCGAAGCCCTTAAGATTTTAGGACTTCCCTCTAGCAATTTACACGCTATTACGATGCCATGTTTCGGAACTTCTTCTAGAACACTAGATAACGCATGTAATTTAGCAAAAAACTTAAATGCTAATTTAGAAATTATTAATATCGGAGCTAGTGTCACTCAACATTTAAAAGATATATCTCACTCTCTTGATGATAAATCAGTCACATATGAAAACGCCCAAGCGCGGGAACGAACTCAAGTTTTAATGGACTATGCCAATAAAGTAAATGGTTTAGTAGTTGGAACAGGAGATTTAAGTGAAATCGCATTAGGATGGTCTACTTATAACGGAGATCATATGTCGATGTATAGCGTTAACTGTTCAATTCCAAAAACCTTAGTAAAAGATTTGATAGCCTTTTTGAGTGGCAAATACTTAAATTGTAAAAAAATATTACTCGATATCATTGATACTCCTGTTTCACCAGAACTACTTCCACCAAAAAATGGTGAAATTGCACAAATAACCGAAGATGTAATTGGACCTTACGAACTTCATGATTTCTTCTTATACCATTTTGTGACTAACAGTTTTTCCAGTAAAAAGATCTTCTTCTTAGCCAAACAAACCTTTAAAGGTGATTATAATGAAGAAACAATTAAGAAATGGCTTAATTTCTTCATTAAACGCTTTTTTACGCAACAATTTAAGCGGTCTTGTAGTCCGGATGGTGTCAAAATCACCAATGCTTCTCTTTCACCGCGCGGCGATTGGAGAATGCCAAGCGATTCCTCATATGAAGAATATTTAATCA
>CANQEO010000022.1 GCA_947595215.1 uncultured Bacilli bacterium | reverse complement strand
TTGTCTTTTTTTCACTAAAAAAGGGATGTTGATTATCCCTATTTTTTTAATTTAGGTTTTTCAACATCCCCTTTTTTATGCTCACTTTTTAGAAGGAACATCAACTTTAGATACAATAGGATATAGTAAAATAAAGATTGCATCTATTTCTAAAATTAATGAAAATGTTAGCATTATTGATTTAATTGGTTTATCTAAATTTATTAAAGGTATATTAACATCAAGATATATTAATAAAGAATAAATAAATATCGCAAATACAATTATCGCAAATAGGACAAGAAGTTTTAAAAATCTATCATTTAAAGTTTGTCCTTCATTGTAACATAGATCTTTTATAAAATTACTTCCAGTTTTGAAGGAATGAATCGTGTTATAAATTTGTAGTGCAATAAACGCGAAAGAAAGAACCAAGCAAACGATATACATGATATTATCAAATAAAGATAATTCATCTCCATTTGCAAGATTTAAACTTGCCAATACAATAAAGAAAATATTTAGTCCAAGGATTAATAATAGTGAAATTAATAGAGAATAACGATAAACTTTGATTTTCATATTTTTATTATAACTTGTTTTTCATATTTATGTAATAATTATAGACTTTATTGTTTAATATTCCCTCTTTCAAATTATTGTTATTCATGATAAAATTGTTATGTAATGAGGAGATAGAAAATGAAAAAGAAAATGCTAATCAGTATCGTGACTTTGCTAGTTATCGGTCTAGTAGGTTGCGATAATCCGTCTGAAGCACCATCGTCTACCCCGACTTCATCAGCTCAACCGACGACTTCCTCGGGCCCACATGCCTTAGAAGGTCAATCGGTAAGCATTCACTATTATCGCTATGATAATGACTATGCTAACTGGGCTTTATGGCTTTGGGAAGGTGATAAAGATGGTGCTGAATTCCAGTTTACCGATATGGATGACTATGGAGCTTATGCGAAAATTTCACTAACTACTTGGAGTGAAAATGTCTTAACAAACACACTTGGCTTCATCGTTAAATCAAAAGGTTCTTGGGACTCAAAAGATGTCGATTCCAATCGTTTCATCATATTTTCAAATTTAGAAAAGGATGAAGAAGATACTTATAACATTTATTTGAAAACAGGTGATGCAACAATTTATGAAAATGAGGATGATGTTGTGAAGAAAGATATCTTATCACCGAAATTTATTAGTGAAACAAAGATTACATTCCAAACAAGTGGACCAATCAAAAATTGGAAATTATATGAAAATGAAGATGTCTTACATCAAGAAAATGTTTCTGATGGAACTACAAGATTTACTTACACATTTGAAGAATCTCATCCTGCATCTTTAACAAATTCTTATAAAGTTGAAGTAACATTTGATGAAGATGATTCAGTAGTTTCAAAAGATGTAGATATTAATGCTCTTTATAAGACCAATATGTTTAATACATTATATACATATGATGGCGACGATCTTGGAGCAGTTTACACTCAGGAGAAGACGACATTTAAAGTTTGGTCACCGATTTCATCAAGTATCAAATTAAGAATTTATGAAAATGGTACTCCAACAAGTATTGACGCCGAAAAGGGTAGTGACGAAATTTACTTAGAAAAAGAGATGGTAGCGCCAAAAGAAGGCGATAAAGGTGTTTTCTCATTAGAAGTCGAAGGAGACTTGAATGGTAAATACTATACTTATGTTGTTACGAATAGTAAATTTACAAATAAAGAAATCGTCGACCCTTATGCTAAATCTGCTGGTGTCAATGGTTTAAGAGGCATGATTCTTGATTTATCTACAACTAATCCTGAAGGATGGGATAATGTTATTGTTCCAGATTATGATCGTAAAGAATTAGTTGTTTACGAAACACATGTAAGTGATATTTCTTCTTCGTCAACATGGTCTTCACGTGAAGAAGATGCTCAATATTCTAAACTTTTCAAAGGTGCATATTTATCAGGAACAACTTATACAGAAGGTGACAAGACTGTCACAACTGGTTTTGATCACATTAAAGAACTTGGTGTTAACGCTATTCAATTAGTTCCGGTGTTTGACCAAGCAAATGATGAAGTTAATCTTACCTTTAACTGGGGATATAATCCATTAAACTACAATGTTCTTGAAGGTGGATATTCGACTAACCCATACGATGGTGCTGTTAGAATTCGTGAATTTAAAGAATTAGTTGCTGCTTATGCAGAAGCTGGTATTGAAGTTATCATGGACGTTGTTTATAACCACGTCAATGCTGTTGGTGGTTCTAACTTCGATGTCTTAATGCCAGGTTACTATTATCGTTATACTTCTGATAATAAATTATCTAATGGTTCAGGATGTGGTAATGAAACTGCTTCTGAAATGCCAATGTTTAGAAAGTTTATGAAAGATTCCACTAAATTTTTAGCGGAAGAATATAAATTAGGTGGATTTAGATTTGACCTTATGGGTCTCCATGATTTACAAACCATGGAAGAATTAACTAGTGACTTGAAAGTTGTTAATCCAAATATTGTGGTTTATGGTGAACCATGGACTGGTGGAACATCAACTTTATCTGGTAGTGTTAGTGCTATTCAAGCTAATGGTAATAAATATGTTGGTTATGGGCAATTCAACGACCAAATGAGAGATGCCTTAATTAAAGGTGGTATGAAAGGTGTCAACGAATTAGGTTGGGTTAATAACACTACTTCAGCTACAAACTCAGGTGATTTGGATAGTGTCATTGGAGGTATTAGAGGATACACATATGGCTCTACTAAGATTTTAGATCCAGATAAGACAGTTAATTATGTAACATGTCACGATAACTATACCTTAACAGATCGTATGACTGCAGCAGGTATTACTGATGAATTTGCTAATAAGAGTGCTTCGATGCTCGCAAACTCAGTAGTCTTAACATCTCAAGGTACCACATTTATGCTAGCCGGTGAAGAATTCTTAAGAACTAAGGGTGGCGATCATAACTCATATGAATCTTCTTATCAAGTTAATGAATTAGATTACTCATTAAAAATTAAGAATGAAGATATGGTTGAAAACTATAAGAAATTAATTCATCTTAAAACTACTGTTGATGGACTTAGCCTTGATAAGAATAATACAGCAGGTGCTATATTCCAAATTACTAGAAATGGAACAAACCAAATTGTTTATGATATCAAAGATACTGCAAATGGTATTGAATACAGAATTATTCATAACAATGGATATCAACCAGAAACATTACAAACTATGGATCTATCTGGATACACATTATATCTAGATACTTCATTTGTCGAAGAAGAATTCACATTGTCGGCTTCAACAAGTTTCAGAGCATATCAAACGGTTATCGCTTATAAATCTCTATAGTTTGGCAATTAAAAAAGAGAACTGACTAATTAAATTCAGTTCTCTTTTCCTTAAATTGAACAAATTATAAGATTTTAAACAAACTTAATAATAATTTAATTTTTAAGGTAATAATAAAAAGGTAATTATTTTACAAACTGCTTACAAACTACCTTTATAATCGATTCTCATAAGATTTAATCTATTTATTATCGGTTTGATGTAAATCAATAGCATTTATTTCATTGAGTTTTGCCAGATGTTCGGAATCTAATATTTGTTGTCCTTCCGGTGAATCTAAAAATTCTTTTTCTGATTTGGCATCTTTAAACAATAGTGATTCATATACAGAAGCTGAATACATAGCGAGTAATTTGTCGGGAATATCTTTATTGTTACGTGAAAGAAGCATTAGTAAGAAATTTAAAAAAATAAATCCTATGGTAAAAACAATAATAGAAGTATCAGACCCAATAATAATGCCTATAAAGGGTATTAATAAGAATATAATCGGACGTAAAATTATTCTAAATTTAGAGGTTAAGTAACCATTTTTTTTATTAATGTGGGCAATCTTAAAAAATTTTTCCCACATTGTAGCTCCGTGAGTATTAGAAAGAGGTATAGCTAGATATAAGATACTGAAACTAATGATAAATCCCAAAGTACGTGAAATCATTTCATATAATCTATTAGTTGTGACAAGATTAGAATAGTCATCATCAAACATTAATAGTAAATCCTTTAATTTTACATAGGAATTATAGAAAAGATCATGCATATTTTGTTCATATACTTTTCCATTACCCTCAACTTTGATGGCGAGAACATCGACATTAAATGTGCCATCTTCGTTTTGCACGTATTGATAATAGTCAGTTTTGTAAGAATCAAATGTCGGTTTAGTTGCAAGATGTAGAATCGAAAAATTATAAATGTGAACAATAGAATAATCTGTTCCGTAGTAATTGTTAATGTAAGTTTTTATTTCTTCTTCGAATTCTACAAAATAGAATTTTTGAATAATGGTTTCATATTCTTCGTAACTTAAAGTCGATGATAAATTTAAAGTATATCTATCTTCAATTTTTTCTATTTGAGATTGGTTTTCCATGTAATGAAAGCCAGTTGCAAAAATTCCATAGAGAATAATGAAATACAAGATAATTGTAATTCCAAAGAGTGAAAGAACATCTAAAAGAGTTGCACCTAATCGATTATTTAGTGGCGCTGGCGAAATCCTTACTGATTGTTTCATAAATCAATACCTCTATTTCTTTGGCGATTGATATAAAAGGCCTCTTCTTTTTTGTTTGCAAAAAAGATTGAATTATCAATATCAATAACTACTGAATTAGCAACAAAATCATGTAAACATCTTCTTTTCTTACAAAATAGAAACATAGTATATGAGATAAGAAAAACACCACCAAATGTTGCAAAACCTAAAATATATTCAATAAATGTATAGACGAGAAAACGTGGTATCAAATAATATTTTTTTAGGTGATATCCATCTTTTGATACTAATCCTAAATGCATAATTTTCTTTCCTATAGTTTCTGAATAGGGCATAAATAAAGGGATTAATAAATCAAATATGAATGAATAGATAATGAGCACAGGAATTATTAATGAAAGACTATTTAGCATCAATGATTGGTTTTCTTTAGTTAAAGTGTCAATTTTCGAGTTTGAAATTAAATTTTTACAAGTCGATTCATATATGTTAATAAAATAGGTTATTGTAATATCGTTTTTTGAATCATCGATCATAGTTATGGTATGATTGATTTCATCGTAGTTTTGGATATTAGATTCTTCAGAGCCTAATTTCAATATTTCTTGTTTATAAATGGCATCCGTCAAATTATTTTGGCCATCATAATTAGCATATTTTTGAGTGTAATATTCATAAAGTGATTCAGTTAATGAAATATCAAGATATTTTTTATTGTTGAAAGTAATATCACAATTGTAAAGATCATCTATTTTTTCAATATTATTAAAAGAACATTTTCCTGCATAGTTGCCATCATCATCGACCACAAATAATCCAGTATCTCGATAAAGTTCGACAATTCTTTCGTTATTTAAATTAAATTGCTCAGCATCAAATACATGGGGGTACACAAATCCAAAAAATGTTATTAATGTTAATAAAGTAATTATTCCGAAATCTATTAATCCTGCCAGTAAACGCTTAGATTTTTTTGCTAATAATATCTGTTTCATGAAAGAATTATAGCACTTATTTTTAAGAAAAAACATATAAACATTTATCATGGTAATATAAAAATATGTTTACTTGCTAAAAATGTTATGTTTTCTTATTTATTAAGATATAATAAAAGTAGTTGAAAGGAGAAGAAAGTATGAATGATAATATTTATTCTTTAGATTCTAATGAAAACATCTCTTTCTCTAAAATATTTGGATGGCTATTTGTCGGAATTAGTATAACAGGTATTTTATCTTATTTAACTCCATGGCTTTGCATTAACTTTTTTGGTTTAGAAGCACTATATGGATGTATAGTGGTTGGAGCACTTATAGTTTTAATCGTACCGTTTGTTATAAATATTAAAACTCTTTTTTCTAGAAATGCCAAAAAGATAATAGGTTGGTTTGTTGTTGATGCTATTGGAATGGGAATGCTTCTTTCATCAATTTGGTTTGTGTATGAAGCGACAGCAATTCTAACTGCGTTATTGGTCAGTGCTGGTGTTTTCGGCATAATGGCCCTTTATGGATTTTTAACAAAGAAGGATTTAAATCATCTCGGTGTCTTTGGAATTATCTTACTGTCTGGAGCACTTTTAGTATCGTTGATTAATTTCTTTATTGGAAGTACCATTACAGATTACGTCGTTTCTATTGTAGTTTTAGTAGCAGTATTAGCATTGGTTGCGTTTGATATGTATAGAATTAGAAGATTAGTTAACTCTGGTATAGTTAGCAGTAATCTTGCTATTTATTTTGCTTTTATGTTGTATACTGATTTTATTAATATTTTCATTCGTATCCTAGCTATTATGGGTGATTCAAGAAGATAAACAAATTATTTACCCCTTGATAAATCAGTTGAAATATATTGATTGTTAAGGGGTTTTTATGCGAAATTTTTCATATATATAATAAAGATATATAAGCATACAAAATCGAGCAAAAAAATAAATAAAAAAAACTTAAAAAATTGCTTGACTGAAATAAGAGCAAATGATAAGATAACAAAGCAGTCAAAAAAAGGGCACCAAAAAAGTGTCGAAAAAACGAGAGAAAATGGCTGTGCTTGATCTTTGAAAACCGAGTAGAAAAGACAATTAAAGAAATACAACGTCAAAACTTTAAGCAACCAAAAAAAGAACTAGGAAAAAAACAAAATAAAATAAAAATAAGAGAGTTTGATCCTGGCTCAGGATGAACGCTGGCGGCGTGCCTAATACATGCAAGTCGAGCGAGGCAGCTTTCGGGCTACCGAGCGGCGAACGGGTGAGTAACACGTAGGTAATCTGCCCTAAAGACTGGGATACCCTGGGGAAACCTAGGCTAATACCGGATAAGCAAAAAAGAGGCATCTCTAGATTGTAAAAGTGGGAGAAATTCCACGCTATAGGATGAACCTGCGGCGCATTAGCTAGTTGGTGAGATAATAGCCCACCAAGGCGAGGATGCGTAGCCGACCTGAGAGGGTGAACGGCCACACTGGAACTGAGAGACGGTCCAGACTCC
>CANQEO010000021.1 GCA_947595215.1 uncultured Bacilli bacterium | reverse complement strand
ATTTATTTATAAATAAGTAATTTATCCAAAATATTCTCTTATCCTAAATTTTATAGTGCTAAATCCTAAAAACGGGAATATATATTTAGGATTTGATGTCTCAAAAGAAAATGAAGATAAAATCTTATAGTATACTTCAACCTTTGGTTTTGGAGTATATAATATAGAGAAGTCATATAGAACAAAATTTATATCTTATATAAAAACTTACTATCGACTAAACATACATAAAAGGAGGAAATTTATATGGATACAAAAAATTATGATTCTAGATACATTGTTTATTCATTTCCTTCTTTTGAAAAAAGAGGTTTGAATTTAAGAAACTATAATGATGATATAGAATGTGGTTTTTTATACTTTACAAAGGAATCACTCGAAAAACTGAAAGATAAGTATGTGATTATTGGGTACTATATTATAGATAAAATAGAAAAAACTCGACATTTGATAGATGTTATGAACGATAAGATTTCGTTTTTTGAGGGAGAGTTCAATCAACTTCATAATGAGATTAAAGATGATTTGTTAAATTATAATATTGTCTCTCAAAAACCATACTATACAGAGTTTATGTTTAAGTGGCAGTTTTGCTGTGATTTAAATGTTTATAATATGAATGATGCTATAAAAATGTTTTCATTCATTAATAGAAAAGAAACTTGCTTAGATATATGTATCGAAAAGAACTTGAATATATATTTTCCAAGTTCATATCTAGAATTATGTGAAGTCGTAAGAAATATTATCATACTTTTTGATATGGATTATATGAATATGGATTTTGTACCAGATTATAAACATCTTTTATATTCATTGGAAAATAGATTATTGATAAATTTTACTGAGAAAGATGTTTATGTGTATTTTGTTAATTTTTGCAGGATAATACTTCATTATTATTTTGAGGAGGAAGTGTGATGAGTACATCAAGTGGTATAGGAACTCCGTATTTTTATGAATACGAATTGGGGCTGATTGAATGTTTGAATATGTTATATGATGAAAAAATCGACTATGTCACATTTCAAGATCCACGCTTTCAATCTTTAGATGATGTTGTTGTTTCTAGAAACGGAAAGTTAATTAACATTCAAATTAAACATACAAGCATAGATGAGAACATGACTTTTTCTTTTTTTTGGGGTGAGAACGAAAAGGCCAAATCTCTCCTTAATTCTTTGATGAATGACTGGCACAAAAACTGTGGAAAATACGATATTGAAGAAATAAGAATATATTCGAATAAATCCTATGGGATTAATAAAACAAAAAACTATGTTTCTTTTGACCATTTTGTAAATTCTTTATTACCATCATTAAAAGAAAATTATTTGTTTGAAGGAAAGACTAAATTAGAAAAAAGCACAATCCAAGAGTTTAAGAGAAGATTAGAATCGGTATTAGGAGACAAAGCATTTGATTTTATCTCTTTGTTGTCATTTCATATTACTCCTTCATTAGAGGATGTTTTAGCTTCTGTTAAAAAGAAAATAGCAAATATTATTGGAGTAACTGATGAACGTTGTATTGATAATGCATTTAACTCTTTACAAGCTAGGCTTGTGTATTGGACAACAGAATTAAGAAATGATGCAAAAGTATACAAAGAAGATGTATATTCAGCATTAAAAGATGATTCTTATGATTATATTTATTCATTTTCACCCCAATTACCAATTTATCCATCCCGTATATCATTTGCAGATGAGATTGAAAAGACCATAGTTAATAATGATAAATTTCTTTTTATTCAAGGAAAACCAGGAATAGGAAAAACAAATTTTGTTAGTTATTTAAGCACGAAGAAAGATACAGTTATTGACTTCAGATTCTATACCTATTATCCTGCAGAAAAGTGTAACAACATATATAGTGATGATTATGGTAATTATTCTGGTAGGGATTTATGGATTTCGTTATTATTACAATTAAGACATTATTTTGAAAATAATAAATTATTATATGAATATTCTTTCCCATTGGTTTTAAATTATCTTTCAGATATTGATTTGAAAAAGAAAACATTGGAGTTTTTAAGCATTTATAAAGAAAGAAACGAAAGATGTAACATTTTAGTTGATGGTTTAGATCACGCTGCAAGATATAATCATGATTGGAATAAAACTTATTTGTCTGAAATACCATCATTGGATGAACTTCCAAAAGGTGTTAAATTTATATTTGTTGGGCAACCTAATTATAATTATCCAAGTTGGATTATTAGTGAATCTGTTACAAAACTTATGCCAGATTTAAACTCGGAAGATATATGCATAATGTTAGATGAATTTAATTGTGACATAATTCCTAAAGATAAATTAGCTTTAATTATAAAAAATGAGGTTGGAACTAATACACTAAATGTATTTTTTGCAATCAAAGAGTTACACAAATTGGGTAATAGCTTTAGTGTCGAAGAGATAATTGAGTTGTTGCAAAATAAAAGGTTAAATGGCTCGATAAATCAGTATTATGAATGGATTTATAATTCATTTTCTAGTGATGCCATTTTAAAACAATTAATTATTATTTTTGGTTATACCAAATTAAAAATAAATTTGGATCAATTTTCATTAATATTTGGTTTATGTAAAATTGATATGATGGAAAAAGTTAATAAATTGTATCCGCTGATTTGTGTTGACAAAAATGAAAGGTGCTATGCTTATCATAATGATGTTAGATTATTTTTTAAAAATAAGATACTTTATACAAAAGAATTTCCAATTTTAGTTAATGATTTAATAAATAACAAGATTAATAAATTATTTAATCTTAAGCATGATTTGTTGGTTGATTTAGTGATTGCTGCTAAAATGAATATTTTTGAATTTTATAATTTGGAATACTTGAAGGAATGTATGATTAACTACATCCCTTTTGAATCAATGTATGATGAGATTAAAAAGGTTGCCAAATATATAACTAATAGTACTAATGTTGATGAACTGAATATTTTTAATGTGTATTTAACAACAATCAATCAAATGTATAATGTAAAAAGATACTATTATGATTACGAACTTGCTCCTGGTAAACAAGAAACCACTTATTGTTTAAGCGAAATATATCAATATGAGCTATTGAGTGAATATCCAACAATTATTGGAGATATATATTCTTGTCTGTTAAAATGTGATTTTTCTCGAGCCACTTACATTTTTGAAAAATATATCGATAAAACTACTATTAATGGCCTTTTAGACTCAGTCTTAGAAGATAATAATGAAAATGATAGATATAGATTAGGCTATATTCTTAGATATACATGTTCTGAAATTGAAAAAGAATATTTTGAGAAACTAGGATACAAATTCATAGAAGGTTGGATTAAATGTTCTATGAATTATCCAAATGAAATTTTAATTAATTTTTCATGTATGCAAAAAAAATACTATTCTAATTTGGTTGATGAATATCTAGACAATGTATTAAGCAAAGATACAGAAAATGAATACTATGAAAAGATAAAAACTATTATTCAATCTTTTGATAGTGATATTAGTATGTATGTTAAGTTATATGAAAAATATAGACAGAAAGATGATTTAGATTATATTAAGAATAATCTGCCTTTGCTAATTCCAAAGCATAATACCTTCAATGGACAGTACTCAACATTTTTAAAAGTAATGTTTTTGATTGCTGATTCTGATTTTGATTATAATTCATATGATAAGCTTCATAATAAGATACGGGAAGTGTTGAAAATAGGTGTAGGGAATAGGGCGTTTCCTATTACGGAAAAATTATACAATTCTTCAGTTTTCTTACATAAAGTACTCAATAAGGGGATACGATATAATAATAAGGAAATTTTAGATATTTTTGATAATGTATTATTTGCTCCAAATCAACATGGAACAGGCTCCGCTCATGATTGTGATTATTATCTTTCTTCAAAAGTTATTTACAAATCGATATATGAAATATGTAGTAACAATAAGACTCTAAAAAATGATATGATCAATCATGTTATATCAATAAATGAATCTGTTAATAAGTCTATTGTGTGGGAATTAATTCCGTTGATGCTAGATGAAAAGGATTTATGTGTAAAGTATATGAATCGTTGGATTTCTTCGAATGGATATTTGTGGCATTTGGATAATAATGACTTATATAATGTTGGAACAAAAATAGTGGAAGTATTAAACGAAATAGGCTGTAATGACGCTGGATTAAAACTGAAATCTAAGTTGGAATACAAAAAGAATATTGGCTTTGTTAATCACAAGGATTATTCATTATCCATTTTGTATGATTGGATGAGCAAAATTCAAAGTGATAAGTATTCGGATTTTATTAAAAAATATGCTTGCATTATTTTATCCATAAATGATTATGCATATGAAACTGGTGACAATAGATATCATTCTATCATCGAAAAAGAATTAATTAAAATGGCGATTTATTCAGGCCCAAGTTATATAGATGCTGTTTATTCTTTAAAAAATACTCCTAAACAATTTTATAATTGGAGAATGAATGCCTCAGAGGTAATTGGTGGACTGGAAAGTGATTTATTTGAGAACCTTAAAGAGATTTTTGACAAATGGAATTTACATATAAAAAACGTCGAAGATAATAATTTAACTATTGATATGTCTCAATGGCAAGCTTTGATAAAAAAATCTTGGGATGATTTTGTGCCGTGTTTTGAAATGTGGATTAATGATGATAATAATTACCATAAATCGGATACATTGTTAAAATTGTATGAATATTTTACGAATGAACAGAGAAAATTATTTGCGAATCAATTTATAAGAAGTCATATGATTAATCGGAGTAAATATGGATATGAATATGATGGCTTTGATAAAGTTATTGAAAAATATCGCGATTATATTTCTGATGAAGATTTTTATCTTTGTATTCAAAATTTACTATCTTTACTTGATAATTGTGATTATCTCTATAATATTCAAAATGATTATGATTTAATAGTTCGTTGTTTAATTTTGAAAGGAAACCATAATGATTATATTTCAAAATTTGAATTAATAATTGAGATGTATAAGTTATGGATTGGATATCCAGAATTTATTGATATTATCGACTATAAATTGGATTTCGATTTATGTGTTACTGATTATAATTCTTTTGTAGATAAGCAATTATGTAAATAGTGTTTTATGACGGGAACTAACAATTCTCGTCTTTTTCTTTAGAAGGTGGTGTTTTATGAAGGTATTTACTTGCATCATTAGTTATTAGTGATGCATTTGTAAGATTTCAAAATAAAGAAGGAGGTAGAAAAAATGCTTGGAATCGAACAATTTAAAAAATTACAAGAATTAAAAGAACTAGGTCTTTCAAAATTGAAGGTGTCAGAAAAATTAAATCTATCTTATAAGACTGTATGGAATTGGTGGGACAAGGATGAAGATTTTTTTAATACATTTCAAAAGGAACATGAATTCATTCTTGATAATTACAGACAGTATATTATTGAGATATTAAAAATCTGTCCTCAAATAAACAATATGGTTTTACTAAATAGGATACAAGAAGACTTCCCTGATTTTGAAATACCTCCATCAACTTTCTTTAGGTATGTGAAGAAAGTCAGAGAACAAACAGGTTTAATAAAACCACCAAGAAAATTCATATTAAGAGAACAAACAGAACCGGGATATGAAGCACAAGTTGATTTTGGCCAATATGTCATGCAAACAGCTTATAAAAGAAATGTTAGAATTTATTTCTTTTGTATGACTTTATCTTATTCTAGAATGAAGTTTGCTTATTTTTCGGTAGACCCATTTGATGCTAAGGCAACTATTGATGCACATATTGCAGCATTTCGTTATTTTGGTGGAAGAACACAAATGATTATGTATGACCAAGATAAGACGATGGTTGTTTCCGAAAATCTTGGAGAAGTAATCTTTGTTAAAGAATATGAGGAATTTATCAAAGATACTGGATTTTCGATTTATCTATGTAAAGGTTATGATCCATCTACGAAAGGTAAAGTTGAAAAGACAGTGGATTGTGTGAAACATCAATTTTTAGATGGAAGAATTTATTATGGCTTAGATAGGTTAAATCAAGAATTTATCGATTGGCTTAATCATGATGGAAACGGAATGATTAATGATACAACTAAAAAGTCTCCTCGTGAATTATTCAAAAAAGAATATCCCAAACTTCAAAAATACTATGAGAAGAAAAACGATGAGATAGTTGTTCATGCTGTATATCATGATACAGTTGAATATCGGGATAATCTTTATAAGTTACCTACAGGACAAATAAATGAAAGTGATAGAATCAGAATTGAAAGACATGATGACTTTCTAATCTTTTATCTAGCAAGTACAAACGTGCTACTTTGTAAACATAGGCTGGTATCTGGAATTGGGAATATTATTTCACTTGATATAGAGGTTAAAGATGAACCTACAATTGAAGAAGTATTACTTACTGAGTATAAGGATAGTGAATCCGCTACTAAGTTTTTGAAGAGATTAAGAGAACAAAAACCAAGATATGTTTTTGCTCAATGCAGAAAGATAGGAAGTTTAAAGAAATTCTATTCTAGAAAAGTATTAATCAAAGGAATGGAATATTGTATAACCAAAGATACTTGTACAGCGTTTGAATTATGTTCATGGTTACTTATGGAAATAGGTGAAAATATAGCAAAGAAATATTTGCCTACACATACTTTTAGACATTATAAGAATAGAGCAGAAGAAATTAGAAAGGAGATGATTGAATGTGGCAGATGCTAAAGAAATACAAGAATTAGCAAAAATTCTAAATCTACAGAATATCGCTAATGGAACAATTGATTTGAATGATGAGACTATATCCAATAAAGATTATTTGTATAAGATATTACTTGAAGAGGTTAATATTAGAAATGCTAATAAACTTAAAGATATCAAGAAATCCTCCAGATTAAAACAAATGGTCTTTGATGAAACTAGAATCACAGATGGTCTTAAATGGCAATTATCTAAATTAAGAGAAATTGACTTTGCTTTAAAAAGACAAAACATATTTATTGTTGGAGATTGCTCAACAGGTAAGACATCACTTGCGTCTACTCTTGGTATGAACGCATTAGAAAAAGGTGCTAAAGTAATATACATAACACTTGATGATTTATTAGTTGAAGCAAAGATAAAGAAAAAAGTTTGGAATACCATTCTTAATGCTGATCTTGTAATCGTTGATGATGTATTTTATATGTCACCTACAGAAGAAGAACTTGTTCAGATATATAAGCTGATGATGTTTTTACAAGAAACAAGAAGTTTGATTATTGTTACAAATAGACCATTATCATCATGGAAAGATATGAAGGTTGATTCACATCTGATGGAAACATTACAAAAAAGATTAATGCAAGAAGCACAAATAATAACACTATCATAAAGATTGTAGATTGATCAGTTGGCTCAAGCAGATCGGCTTTCTTTTTGAAACAAGCGATGAGACTATTATCTCGTTTGAAACTGCGATACAAGCGTATACGAAGCTTTCTCAAAAATTACCAACTTTTTAGCAAAAATTGAGAATAATTTCACCATTATAGGTAGGGGGAGTCAAATCTCTACACCTTTTATAGGGGACATCGGCCTGGGGGTTCGTGTGCAAAAATTGGAGTTCAAACGTTGATCACTAGTTTTGTATAAGTAATACCTAATTTAACATTACTCTCAAACTTACGGGAAAAAGTGGTACAGGTAAAACCTGTATAAGTAATACCTAATTTAACATTACTCTCAAACAAAAAATAAGGAGTAATGATTAAAAACATTGTATAAGTAATACCTAATTTAACATTACTCTCAAACAAGTAATGCGTGTAAATAGTTGATGATTTTGTATAAGTAATACCTAATTTAACATTACTCTCAAACTAGTCTGTGTTAAAAAAACAAAAAATTCCAGTATAAGTAATACCTAATTTAACATTACTCTCAAACTCATTCTTTGAGCCACTTTCTCTGGATCATGTATAAGTAATACCTAATTTAACATTACTCTCAAACAAGTAATGCGTGTAAATAGTTGATGATTTTGTATAAGTAATACCTAATTTAACATTACTCTCAAACATCAACGGGTATTTCGCCTTTATTCACAAGTATAAGTAATACCTAATTTAACATTACTCTCAAACTATTTTTAAATGGTATAATTGGCTCAAGATGTATAAGTAATACCTAATTTAACATTACTCTCAAACGTTAACCCATGTATCAAGGTATAAAGCATTGTATAAGTAATACCTAATTTAACATTACTCTCAAACGGATATAACATCAAGCAAATTGGTTTATCGGTATAAGTAATACCTAATTTAACATTACTCTCAAACGATACCAAAGCGTTCCGTTAGATGAATAAGGTATAAGTAATACCTAATTTAACATTACTCTCAAACAGGATGGATTAACTTCTACCGGAAGTTATAGTATAAGTAATACCTAATTTAACATTACTCTCAAACAATATAATGCGACTTTAATACAGTCAGCGCGTATAAGTAATACCTAATTTAACATTACTCTCAAACTACGTTTTCTACATTCTTTCTACGTTTCTCGTATAAGTAATACCTAATTTAACATTACTCTCAAAC
>CANQEO010000020.1 GCA_947595215.1 uncultured Bacilli bacterium | reverse complement strand
TCTGAGTAATAATATTGTTAAATTCAAAACTTATAAAAAATGCTTGATTATAACCCAACTTATAATAATTGCTTTTAATTAATGAAAAATCGCTTGTTGTGTAGTAAAATGATTTTGGAGAATTTTTTATGGAACAAGCAGGTGTAATTTATATTTTAACTAATCCATCATTTCCGCAATATGTGAAAATCGGTTATGCAGATGATGTAAACAAAAGATTGAAACAATTGAATCGTAGTGAATGTATACCTTTTGCTTTTCGATTATATGCTTATTATAAAGTTCCGACCCGCTTGACAGATATAAAATTGCATTCGCTTATCGATAAATTAAATCCTGGTTTACGTGCGATTGAAGAATTTGATGGTAAAAAAAGAATCCGCGAATTTTATGCAATGGAAGCTAGTGATGCTTATAACATTTTGCAAACTATCGCTGAAATAAATGGCTTATCTGATAACTTAGTTTTAGTCGAGCCGAGCGCTTCGGATTTGGAAAGTGAAAAAAAGGCAACGGAAATAAGAATTAGAAGGAAATTGCCAAATATGAAATGGCTAATTGAACAAAATGTTTTACATATTGGTGATATAGTCTATTTAATTAACCATCCAAATGAAAAAGCGATAGTTATCGATGATAAATTTGTGAAATATAATAATGAGATTTTAACATTCAATCAGTTTGGATGTAAGATTACGGGATGGAAAACTATTCAAACCTATTATTGGATGAAAATTGAAGGTGGCACAGAGACATTGTCGCAATTAAGAGAAAAAAAGATGCGCGAATTGGAAATGATTTAAAAATAGGGTTTTTATATGATTTTAGCAGCTATTACACCAACTCGAAATTTTAATACATTATATATCCTCTTAGATTCTTTATTTATCGTTTTTTTTATTGGCTTATTAATTTGGAAAAAGCGATATGTTACTTTGTTATGGTCTTTATTAGGTGGTATTCTTTTTTTTATCGTCGATTTTGGATATTTTTATTTGCTTAGTAAAAGTCGAACAATCATGATAAATAACGTTAAAGCTAATAGTTTAATGACAGCATTAATTTTATTATGGATGTCATTAAGTTACGGAATCACCAATTTTGCTTATATTTGGTTATGCTTAAAAAAAGATAAGCATTTAAAATATTGGTTAGTATTAATTATTGGATGGTGGTTAGTTTGCCCGGTAATTGCTTCTTTAGGGGGAGAAGCGTCAATTAAGACGTATCGAACGACTGGCGCATATCATGGATTTATGGCGCTTATTTTAATTGCCGGATACCTCTTGCTGATTGTAAGGGATTTAAATACCGTAAAAGAAAGACAATCTCCGATTTTAACACTTAATTTGATTGGAATATCGGTGCAGTTTGCTTGGGAATTTGCTTTACTTTTACATGGTATTAGACCATTTTATGAAGCTAGTATAATGACACTCCTAGTGGATTCTTTGATTGAAACTAATTTAGGAATGCCTTACATATATTTAATATTTTGTTTTGTTCATAGAAGAATTAATGATGATCTTACCTTAGTTAAAGAAAATAAAGAATAATTTAATTCTTCATAGATTTTCTATAAATACAATTGATATCAAATTTGAAAGTATTATAATAAATTACGTTTATAATTGTCTAGAAGATTAAGATACTCCGCTTTTAGGCGTGGGAGGCAATAAATTGTTAGTTACTTTAATACTTGCTATCATCACTTGTGTTTGTTTGATTTTATCAGTCTTATTATTTCCGAAAATTAAAATTAAAAATTTAGAAGTTCACACTTATTGGATTGTTTGTTTGATTGGTGCGTGTTTAGTTTTAATATTTAATGAGGTCTCTTTTTCTGAAATTATCGCATCATTTACTGCGGATACAAATATTAATCCCCTCAAGATTCTTATATTATTTTTTTCAATGACAATCTTATCCTTATATTTGGATGAATTGGGCTTTTTCAAATATTTAGCCGGTAAAGCGGCCTACCTTGCTAAAACACATCAGATGGTATGGTTTTTATTATTTTATATGCTTACCTCGGTTCTTACTATTTTCACTTCAAATGATATTGTGATTTTAACTTTGACACCATTTATTTGCTATTTCTGTAAAAATTCGGAAATAGACCCTAAACCTTATCTCATCGCGGAATTTGCCGCGGCAAATACTTGGAGTATGATGCTTTTAATCGGAAATCCGACCAATATCTATTTATGTTCGGCGGGTAATATTACCTTTATCGATTATTTAAGGACCATGGTTTTACCGACTATTGTTGCTGGAGTTGTTGAATTTTTTATTATCTTTTTGATATTTCATAAATCTTTATCAAAGCCGATGACATATCAAAAAATTACTGAAAAAATTGAAGATCCACTTGGTTTATCACTTGGGTTAATTCTTCTTTCGTTATGTTTAGTGCTTTTGATTTTGTCATCGTTCTTGAATTTTGCAATGTGGATCATCGCTTTAGGTTGTGCTTTAGGATTATTGTTTGCGGTGTTGATTAAAAATTTGATTTTACATAAGGAATGGAGAGAGTTAAGAGATACGATAAGAAGAGTTCCATATGAATTAATTCCGTTTGTTTTATCGATGTTTATTATCGTCGCTTCTTTAAACAAGCAAGGTATCGCGGCTTATTTAACCGAAATGCTTGATGGATCGTATGCGATTTTTACTTATGGAAGTGTTTCTTTTCTGACCGCTAATCTTATTAATAATATTCCGATGAGTGTACTTTTCTCTACTTTGCCCCATATGGAAAATATCAATAATATAAAAGCCTTATATGCGACGGTGATTGGATCCAATCTAGGAGCCTTTTTAACCCCTTTAGGAGCTTTGGCCGGAATCATGTTTACGCAGTTAGTTAATAAATACGAAGTTAAATACGATTTTAAAACTTTTATTAAATATGGTGCTATAATTTCAATACCGACATTGTTAAGTGCTCTTGTAACGCTTGAATTTGTCATTTAAGAAATTTAAACCAATAAAACAAGTGAAGAGGACGTATTAATTATGCAAGATATCGATGTGAAAGAAGAACTTATTAAACTTTTAGAAGGTGATATGTCGTACTTTGAACCATTCTATGAGAAGACGAAACAATCGGTTTTTTACAATATCTTGGCGATTTTAAAAGATTATGCTCTGAGTGAAGATGCATTACAAGAGACATATGTTAAGTTCTTGGAAAATCTTCATAAACTAAAAAAAGACCAAAATATTCTCGGTTATTTATACACGATTTCAAGAAACATTTCTTTGGATATAATCCGAAAAAGAAAACGTGAAGTGAGTATAGAAACATATGAAAAAACTCTTAAAGATGAAAATAGCGAAAATACTGAAAGTGATATTTTAGAAATCGCAAAGCGAATACTTAATGATAAAGAATATGAAATAGTAATTCTTCATCTAGTCAATGATATGACACATAAAGAAATCGCAAAATTGAAACATCGGCCATTAGGAACTATTCTCTGGTCTTACAATAATGCAATTAAAAAATTGCGGGAAGAGGTGAAAGTTAGTGAGTGAAGAAAAGAATTTAAAGGATGAGTTGACAAGCTCTTTAAGAGAGTACACGATTAAAACTCATGCCCAAGATATTATTGATGAATATTTGTTGCGCTCTTCTGAAAGAAAAAATAAATCAAGTCATCACTGGATATATGGACTAGTTTCTGGCTTAGCCGTAGCCGTATTAATTGTTTCTTTTATGCTTCCTAATCTGATACCTAGCGTATCGGAAAATCCGTTTACGACAGTTTTTACTGATCGTTCAAAAAAGAATCAAACGGCGTTTTCCTTATTTTCGGCAATTAATATTATCGATGAGATGAATGATCTTACCCCTAAAAAATTAAAAAGAAAAATAAATAATGATGAATTTGATTTAATTGCCAATCAATTCGATAAATCATATCCTCTTGTAGATTCGTTGTTTGACAATCAAAATATTTATAACGCAGAAATAATACCATTGAATAATGACTACAAAGGTATATATGGTACTTATCATTATCAACTTGATTTATTGATTGAAAAAGCCCATTATTCATTCTATTCCAATATGTCGTTTGAAGAAGATGATGATGAGATTGAAACGGAATTTTTTGGAGAACTAGTGATTGGCGATTTTTCTTACAAGACAACCATTAATATTGAACGTGAAAATGATGAGCAAGAAGTGGAGATGGAGATTCAGTTTTCAGAGAAAAAAGTTTTATCTATCGAACAAGAAAATGAATCGGATGAAATTGAATATGAGTATCTTTTATCGCAAGAGGGTAATGTCTTATATGAAAAGAAACTTAAAGTAAAACACACAAAAACTGAGTCAAAATGTAGTTTATCAATCGAAACTCCGTCGTTTTTGATTAGGTACACTGATATCAATATTGAATCCAACGGAAATTTTGTAGTATCTTATCGGTATCTTGATGGTGATGGAAAATTTAAGATTGAAATCTCGCCAAACGGACGTCGATATATCGATGAAGTGAATAATTTTGAAAAAATTTTTAAATAAATCCAATAAAATGAATTTATCATACGTATTTATAGCAAATAGACAAAGGAGAACAAATTTATGAAAAAACTTTATTTAATTCCATTATCGCTGATTGCACTATCTTTAGTGGCTTGTGGAATGTCAAATTCAACATCGAGCAGTTCTTATAACGATAGTGAACTTAGCGATAATCCCCACGTTTCTTTAGATAGTGGTATTGACGATGATGTAACTTTACCATCAATGAAAAGTGCTGATACTTTAGCGTATCAAACGGTTTCCTCGGTAGTAACTTTATCGCATCAAATGATGCCGACAATGAGAGCCAAAAAAGCGATTTCAAATGAAACCAAAAATCAAATTGAAACATTGCTGCCGACTATTGATTTACTAATTAACAATGCTGCTTTTGAAAGTGAGTTAGCAGAATCTGATATCGTCGATTATCAAATTAAACAAACGATTACTTTTACTAATTTTGATCTTACATCGCAAACGATGGAACTTTATTACAATGTAACCATATTAGAAAATAGAGATCATAAAAAAGCTCCTGGAGATATCGATAGCATAGTTGATTCCTCTATGGATGTCTCCTCCGATATTCCAGGAACAGACACCGGTGAAGAACCTTCAGTAGAAAGCGATGTATCTTCTGTTCCATCTGAAGTTGTTTCTAGTGAAGAATCGACAACCCCTGATGTTTCAAGCGAGGAAATTACTTCTACACCAAATTCTACACCGATGAATTATGAAGTGAACTCACGCATGGAAGGCATCGTTAAATACGGAGAGAACACTTATTCGTTTATCGGAGAAAACGAAGTTGAAAATGAACGTGATGAACAGGAAACAGAGCTTGAATTAAGAATCTTTACCAATGATGCGAAGACCGATTTTATCAAAGTTAAACAAGAAATTGAAACCGAAGACAATGAAACGGAAGAAGAATATAAATATGAGGTATATCAAAATAAAAAAGTAATTTCATCTTTCGCTTTTGAAAAAGAAAATGAAAATATGCAAGATGAAATTAAAATCAAACTCTTATTAGAAGGAACTAAATATTCATTTAAAGTTTATAATGAGGGAAAAGATACTTTCATTGAAATCAAAGTTGATGCAAAAAATGATCAAGATTCGAAAATTACTTATAAAAAAGTCATTACTGAAGATCAAAACGGAAATAAAGTCGAACAATTTGTCGAAGTTCAATAAAGAAATTGTCGAATAAATATCTTCTAATCTTAAAAGCTGATAACTAGTTTATCGGCTTTTTTAATATAAATTATGTATTGCTTATAAAAGCTTAGTTTTATAAAAAATAAAAAGACTTAAATTATTTGATAAATATGCTAATATTAAGGTAAGAAAAAAACATTTTTCGAAGTTTTAATGACAACTGATTACTGATTATAAGGTATCAATATTTTAGAACTCTATTTTAATATTAAGGAAAATATTTATGATTATTAATACTGGTCAAAGAACAGATATCCCGGCATTTTATGCAAAATGGTTTATCAATCGAATTCGCGATGGTTATGTTTATGTACGAAATCCTTATTATCCAAATCTTGTAACCAAATTTATTTTAGATCCTAAAATTGTAGATGTTATTGCTTTTTGTACAAAAAATCCCCATCCGATGTTTCCGTATCTTGATGAATTAAGCCGTTATGGTCAATTATGGTATGTAACCATAACGGGATTTGAAAAGGATATAGAACCAAATGTTCCAGCGATTAATCAAGTTATCTTAGATTTTCAATATTTATCAAAAAAAATTGGAAGCGATTCTGTTGGGTGGAGATATACTCCAATTATCATTAACGAAAAATATACTATTCAATGGCATCTCAAAACTTTTGAATATATCGCTTCTCAATTAGAGGGCTATACTTCTTTGGTGGTTTTCGGATTCATCGATCTTTATGATAAGGTAAAAAAAAGACATCCGGAATTTAAAGAGTGTTCTTCTGAAGATAAAATCTATCTTGCAAAAGCATTTTTACAAATTGCCCAAAAGCATCATTTATCTTTAAGATTATGTTCAAAAGAAAAATGGTTAAGTGAGTATGGAATAGATGTTAATGGATGTATGCGAATCGAAGATTATGAAAAGGCCATTCATAGACATTTAATTATCAAAAAAAAGATGCAAGCAAGAAAGGGATATTGTGCTTGTTATCTTTCAAATGATATAGGTGAGTACAATAGTTGTCCCCATTTTTGCCAATATTGTTACGCAAATGGAGAAAAACAAGTTGTATTAAATAATTATAAAAAGCATGATGACAATTCTCCATTTTTAATTGGTAATTTAGAAAAAAACGATCGTATTAATGAAGCTAAACAAGAAACCTTTATAGAAATTTCATTATTTTAAAAAATTTTAGGCTGATAATAAAAAATCAAAATAACCATTAAAAGTTGGCGATGAAAATCAACTTTGAAAATTGTTTTTTTCTCTTTTATAAGTTACTTTTTATTTTTTTGAAGCGATGTTGAATATATCAAGAATTAATGTTTTGACAAGCGAGAAGAATCGAATGTAATAAAAGAATTTCTACATTTGACAAAAGGTTCATATAAATAGTAAACTTTAAAAGTAAGGAGAGAATATAAAATGTTAGAATTTAAATTCGACACACAATTATTAATTGCAGGAAAAGGATTAGATGAGGATAAAATCAATGATTACATTACCGAAAATTTTAAAGGAGATTGTCTTCTTGCTGTCGGTGATGATGAATTAATTAAAATTCATTATCACACTAACGAGCCTTGGAAAGTCCTTGAATACTGCGCTTCGTTAGGAGAAATTCACGATATCGTCGTTGAAAACATGGAACGTCAAGCTAACGGCTTAAAAGGTTAGTAATGATTTATAAAAATATCGAGCACGGATTTCCTCCGGTGATTGATAAAGATTCAGAAATATTAATATTAGGAAGTTTTCCTTCAGTTAAATCGCGAGAGGAAAACTTCTTTTATATGCACCCTAATAATCGTTTTTATCCAATGCTTGAAAAAGTATTTGGTGAATCCTTTTGTACACCTAAAATCGACGAAAAGATAACTTTATTAAAGAAATATCATATCGCTTTATATGATATCGTTGAAAGCTGTGATATTGTCGATTCTAAAGATAATCAAATCTCTAATGTGAAAATTACAGATGTAAAACAATTAATTGAAAATACACATATTATGAAAATAATTTTAAATGGTAAAAAATCTTTTGATTTATTTACACACAACTTTAGTGATTTAGATATAAAGTGTTACTATTTACCATCTACTTCTTCGGCAAATGCGAGAGTTAGACTCGATCAACTAACGGATATTTTTAAACGGATATTAAACGATTGAAATGACTCTTTTATTAAATAAGAAAAAAAGTTAAAATATAGGAGAGAGGATATATTATGGCAATTATCGGAATTGATATCGGTGGCATGTCCATCAAGTTAGGAATTATCTCTAAGAATGGAGAAGTGCTTGATAAAACTAATTTTCCAGTAGATTACAAAAAATATAATAGTGAAGAAGTAATTTCAATGATGAGTGAATACATCGTAAAATTACTTGAAAAAAATAATTTTAAAGTGTCTGATTTAGAAGGTATTGGAATTGGATGCCCCGGGGCGATTAATACCCCTAAAGGAACGGTAGACTACGCTAATAATTTAGGTTGGGTTAATGTTCCTTTAACAGATAAATTGAACGCGATTTTCAAAGTTCCCGTTTATGTTTCAAATGACGCTAATGTTGCAGCACTTGGGGAAGCTATTTATGGTGCCGGTAAGAACTATGCTACTTCAATAATGATTACTTTAGGAACAGGTGTAGGTGGTGGAATTGTTATTGATCACCATCTATTTGAGGGACACGAAGGCAAAGGGGCTGAACTTGGACATATGGTGATAAGAACAAATGGTGAACAATGTTCTTGTGGTCGTAAAGGTTGCTTTGAAGCTTATGCATCAGCAACCGCATTAATCAAACAAACAAAAGAAGCTATGAAGAAAAATCCTAATTCGAAAATGTGGGAATTAGTGAAAAGTAATATTGACAATACTAATGGAAAAACTGCTTTTGAAGCGATGAAACTTGGCGATAAATCAGCAAAAGAAGTCGTTGATCAATATATTTATTATCTCGGCGAGGGTTTGTTAAATATCTGTAACATTTTCCGTCCGGAAGCGATATTACTAGGTGGTGGAGTATCTGCTCAAAAAGAGTTTTTAACAAAACCATTAGTCGATTATTTGGAAGAACATTTTTATGGCTATAAACAAAGCCCAAAAGTCGACATTTTAATAGCCACTCTTGGCAATGATGCGGGTATCGTTGGAGCGGCTACTTTAGTGATTCAAAATTTATAAATCGCGAAGATAATTGCGATTTTTTTTATTAACTAGGAAATTGTATTTTAATGAAAAAGACAAAAAAGAACTCAAAGATGAGTTGAAAAAATAAAAA
>CANQEO010000019.1 GCA_947595215.1 uncultured Bacilli bacterium | reverse complement strand
TTCAATTTTAACCCATGAAAAAAGGGATGCTTTTTAACCTCTTTTTTCAGTTAGGTTTTTCAACATCCCCTTTTTTAAAATTTTCTATTTTAACACTTATAAAATCTTATTTATTCCCTATTAGGAAAGTTTTAAAAAAGAAGCGGCTAAAAAAGATACGATATAAATGAAATAATATATTGATCTTATTATGAAGATAAAGAGAATTTTGCTCAAAATGAATTTTAATTCGCGTTTTCTAGAAGGCATGATGTTTTATCGAAACATCACAAAAATTGATACAATTTAGACTCATTTTGTAAAAAAAGGCATAAATAATCATGCTGCTTTTTCTAATTCAATTGGAGTTCCTTCAAGATAGAGATAGGTTTCATTTATGATGGTCGCATTAGGATCATCAAGTACTTCGAGAGAATAATTACCATAATTATCCCAAAATTCAATGATACATTCTTCATCGCTAGTTGCTACAAATGTAAAATAACCATTGCTTTCAGTGTGATTATGATTTATCGCAGGATTTGCACTTGCTTTACGAGTTAAAGATAAAGAGACTTTATTTTCATATACATTTGTTAAAGTAATTGCATCATCTGCTATTACTAAATTAAAATCACTCGTGGCAATATCATAACCATTATATGTTCCTAAAATAGATTGCCACTTAACTTCCCCTTTAATATCATCTTCTGTTTTTTCACTAGATATTGGAGTTTCTGAAACACTCGTGGAATCAAATGGATTAAATTCTAAACTATTCTCTGAATCAATTAGTTCTCCTTGTACACCTTGTGATGAACTTTCTACACTTGCAATTTGTGTTTCTTGACATGAGATTAATAATAGACCTAATAGATTAAATAAGATGATGCGTTTTTTCATTTTCTTTTTCTCCTTCTTAAGACTATCAAATCGCTAAAGCGTAATTTACGAATCATGATATCTATGATGAATAAGATTACTATGACTAAGATTAGATATAAACTAATACTATCATAGAATCGTGAACTTGCTTCATCATAGGAGATGCCATATTCATAATCTAAAGCAACAATTCCGTTTTCACCGACAATTTGATATAAAAGTTCTTCGTCGGTAGAATGAAAATAATCATATTCTTTTGAGAATGAAAAGTCAAAATATTTCGTATCACTATATGTATTTTCACCATTATGGTAGATTAAATCTAAAGTATATAAACCAATTTGCTCTACGCTAAAGCTCATTTGATATGTAGTAACTTCATTTCTAAAGTATTTAGCTTCTTCTTTTTTGCCATCTGGATGAGTTAAAATGACCTCTAGATAGGCATTATTATTTAATAAATCAAGATTTACTGTACAATCGGCGCTATAGCCATTCGTAGATATTTCTACATCATAAATGGTCGATACTCTTTCACTCGGTTCTAGATAATGAACCATATTATTTAATAACGTTCTTCCTCCAGAAGAAATGTATAAATCGTTTGCCCAAGAAGAATTTAAATCACTTGTAAAGGACATTACTTTACCCTTTCCAAAATTCCAATAGGCTAATAAAGGAACTTCACGTTCACCACCTAAATCGTTTGTATAAGTGACTGTATAAATTGTCGAAGCACTTCCCTTAATTCGTGAGAAGTTGTATCCATGAATAGAAGGTAAGTCAGATACATTTTCCATCAAAGGATCATTTTGATACTTATTATGGATTTCAAAAGCGCCCTCGACACGAGTGTTTGTTATTTCATCTGCGACGGATTGTAAGATGACATCGACGATATCTTCACTTTGATTGATATAATAATAAGTTCCATTTCCCTCAGTTGCTAAAGTGGATAATAAGGTTGCGCCCTCTTTTGAGGAAATATTTAAGAAAGAACAAGTAATATTATTTCTTGCCATATTGTTTACAGCCATTATTAAAGCATTTGGATCATCCGCGGGTAAACCATCGGATAAAACGATGACATTCTTTGTTTCAAAATTTGCATTACGGAGTTGCGAATCCGCTTCTAATAAACCTCCGCGCATATTTGTAGCAGGCGATGGCTGAATGTTATTGATTGCATTAATAATTTGTTCTCTATTTCTTGCACTTGTAAGGGGTTGAATAATGGTGGTATTATCTCCAAAAGTGATTACAGTAACATAATCTTGTTCCCCAAGTAAATCTAAACAAGCAATTGCGCCTTCTTGAGCCTTTTGTAAACGATTTTGTTCATTCATCGATGAAGAGGCATCAATGACTAAAGCAACGCATTTTGTATCACTTGTTTCAAATTGCACAGGTAACATATTGTTATATTTAGACATCGTTTCAGAACTTGTACCAGAAGCATAAGTTGTGCCATATGTAACTAAAGATTTTCCATAGGTCGCAACAACTTTTTCTAAATTCGTTACTAATTCTTCATGATGAGGTAAACCTACAATATTTGCATTTGCAAATACAAATTCATCATATTTACATAAATCTTCAAGAAGATAAGGAGTTTCCTCACGATTAAAGAAAGGATCAATCACACAATTTTCATTATAAAGAGAGGCAATGGTATTGCAATCTGAATATTTATCGCCGACAATCATGACTTTATATTCATTTACAACTTCTTGAATAAAGTATTTAATATTGTTTCTTTCGTCATCTTGTTCATTTCCTTTTACTTCAAGACGATAAGAATGATTCCCCTCAGTTTCCGTATTTAAAGAAAATTCAATAATATTAATTCCTTTCATTAGGCTTAAATTTTTTGTTTCTTTTACTTTACCATCTTCATATAGAGTACATGGAACTCGCATTTGATTTCCTACTTGAATAGAAGCTTTTACCGTTTCACTTCGATCAATATAAGTTTTATTAATATAATCTAAACTATTAATTTGGACATCATAATCATGAACTTCGTGGTCTAAATAGATGGCATCGACTTGAATATTTTCACTTTGAATATCGACCATAGCTCTTAAAACATGATTATCTGTTTCCCCTCCATCAGAGATGAGGATCATCTTTTTAAAGACATTATCATGATACAAAGTAGAGGTATATTTAATTGCACTTTCAATATTCGTCGCACTTTTATCTACACTAGATTCTTTAACACTTCTTAAAGCACTCCCTAGAGGAGTTAATAGTTCGTAATTTTTAGCAAAGGTTACAACACCCATCGATGAATGATTATCTAAGTTAGCATAAATCTTTTGAATTTGTTCATCGATTTTATCTAGTTCATCCTTACTAGATTCGGAAACATCTGCAAGAACATAGACTTCACTATCTTCATTGGATTTCAAAAAGGAAACATCTACACACGCAATAGTTATGAATAAAACAATAAGAAGATGAATGATTAAAGAGATAATATTCTTAGAGCTTTTCTTTCCTGCTCTCATGCGAATAAACGGCACTAAGATAAACGCTAATAAGGGAATAATTAATAAGAATAACCATGGATGGGCAAATTTAATATTGTTCATGAGCGTACACCATCCAATCTAAAATAAAGAAAATAGCCCCAATAAGAACAATGATCATCAATTGATCAACAATCGAGGTATTTCTTATAATATTTGCATTTTCAACAAGGGCAAAAGAAGCGTCTCTTGTCACAGTGACATAACCTTCATCTTTAGAAAATCCAACATAAATAGGATAAATTCTAGTTTCATTTTGTGAAGTGATTTGTACTTTATATGTACCTACTTCTTTTAAATGATAATATTCAATATTTGAATTAAAGGATATATATTTTACATCTTCAGAAGGGGTAGTAATTCGCACACTTTCAAATCCTGAAGAGACATTGATTTGTAAATCATCTCCAGCGACATAATTTTTATCCTCAATGGGGCTTGGTAAAGAATAATTTAATAAATTTCTCATCAAAGGAATAAAATCATATAGAATTGGTAAATCACTATCATCAAGAGCAAAAGCGAAAACAACTTCTCTAGCGTTATCTTCTGTAGTACCTACAAATAATAAAGGAACAGAATCATAACTTAAAATCGTAGTAAAGGCTTGATATAAACTATATTTATAATATTGATATAGCATCATTTGATTTTGATGAGTCCCTTCCGTGATTTGTCTATATAAAGGGCTATCCTCTCTTTGATAACGAACACTATAAGAAGGCGAAGAAACACGATGATCTTGAACTAAAAATCCTGAATGATCGACATTTTGATCAATATTGATAAACCAAATAGAACTATTTTCCGGTAATCTAGATGGAGCATAACTATCAAAGATATATAAATCATATTCCCCTTCAACATAGGCTTCTGGGGCCATGATATCTAAAGCATAAATTCCTATCGCGTGAATTATCGCTTGAATATAGAATGGAGAATTACTTACCAAAGCAATCTTCGATTTGTTCTCGTCCGTTAAAGGATAATAAGAATCTACATTATCTAAAGCTAAACTATCTTCATTATTAATTTTGACACTTGCCTTTTCATATTTTCTTTTTACGACATCAAATTGGAAAGGTGTTTCTATATCTTTTGAAACACTAATTTCTTGACTTCTTAATTCATTATCATCGAGTAATAAAGATAAAGATAATATAGTATCTTCTTCATAAGATAAAACATTTCCTTCAAAAATAAGACGATTATTTTCTTCTTTAACAGAAAGATCATAAATCGCATAATTTTTTTCATGATTAGATAAATTCACCCATTCTACATTATCAATATGGGTATAAGTTTTATCAGTATAAACGATTAATTTAGATATCTCTCCATTTTGATAATATGAAAGTGCAGTATCCAAAGCATCATCAAGTTCAATATAAGAATCTTCAGGAGTTAAACGATTGCTTAATTGATAAAAGACGTCTTTATCTTGAGCTCTTTTGGCAATAGTTTTAGATTCACTTCCTGCATAAATTAAAGTATACGTACTTCCGATTAAAGAAGAAGATATTGTGGAATTCATTTGTTCTTTTGCTATTTCAAATCGAGATTTCCCATCTTGTGTAATATTCATACTTCCTGAAGCATCTAAAATAAAACATATATTTTCTGCTTGATCAGGAAGATAAAAGACAGGATGAGCTATAGAAATCGATAAGAATAAGAAAGCGATAATTTCAAAGATTAAACTTAATAAGCCATCAAAACGACGAAAAATCTTCTTTCTTTTTAAGAATTTTTCACTTAATTCAAATAAATAAGAAGAAGATACAATATGCTCTTTATATCGATTTCTTATAATATAAATAATAATTAAGATAGGTATTCCAATTAAACCTAATAAACCCCATGGATATAGAAAACTCATTTTACAATCTCCATAGACATGAAGTCTTTAAAAAATACATCTTGTAAAGAACGATCGACAGGAATTAATAAATATTTAGCATCCCGTATTTCACAATAATTTTTAATTCTATTTGTGACATACTTTACTGCTTCTTGATAAGCATCTAAAACATTTTGTGTGATATTATTTTTATAATATCGTTCATTATTTTCGCTATCGTAAAGAATCACTCTTCCTCTTTTCGAGGGATTTAATTCTTCTTGAGAAAGAACTTGTAAACATAAAACATCTCTTCTTTTTTCGCGAAGGTGATCAATGGAATATTCATAAGGTAAGTCTGTGAGAAAATCAGAAATGATAATCGAATTTCCATCTCCATATCCTACATTTGATTTTAAAATAGCTTCCAAAAGATTACTTTCTCCTTTAAATTCTACTTTATTTAATTTATTGATATAGTTTAAATAAGAATCTTTTCCTACGACATTTTCCATGATGCCATATAATTGATTTTCCTGAACATAATAAATTGATACTTTGTCCATGTATTTGATAGATAAATAGGCAAGTGACGCAGCAAGTTCTAACGCTCTTATACCTTTAGAAAAATAGCCCATCGATGCTGATGCATCAATATAGATTTTTGTATGTAATTGTCTTTCATCTAAAAATAGTTTTAAAAAGAGATTATCAGTACGTGCAAAAACACTCCAGTCGATTTTATTGACATCATCTCCAGGGATATATTCCCTATAATCAGCAAATTCTACTGAGAAACCATAACTTTTTGTCTTGTGATTTCCTCCAAATCTTCCTTGAATGATATCGTGTATTGATAACTGCAGTAATTCGATTTGCTCTAAAAATTGATCATCGATAATCTGCTTCATAATTAATGACCTTTTTTATTTTCCTGGATTAATAAAGAGATCACATCATCACAAGATAGATGTTCATTAATCGCATTGTAGTTAATCTTAATACGATGTCTTAATATAGGATAACTAAGAGCATCAATATCTTCATAACTTACATTGAATCTTCCTTCAATTAAAGCTCTAATTTTTGCCGTGGTAATTAAGGCTTGACCCGCGCGAGGGGACGCGCCATAACGGATATATTTTTTTGCCACTTCTGAAGTAACTTTTAATTCAGGGTGACTAGAAGAAACTAGTTTCATTGCATATGTAACAATTTCGGGAAGAACCGGGACGTCTTTCGCCAATGCTCTCATTGCTAAAATGGTTGGTCCATCAATAATTTTCGTGGCAACTTCATCCATTGTAACTTGTGTCATATTGACGATGCTTTCAAGCTCTTCATTGCTGGGAAATTCCATGACTAATTTAAACATGAATCGGTCCATTTGTGCTTCTGGTAAGGGATAAGTACCATCTTGTTCGATGGGGTTTTCTGTTGCCATAACAAAGAAAGGTTCAGCAATTTTATATGTTTGATTTGAAACCGTGACACTATGCTCTTGCATGACTTCGAGTAAAGCAGATTGGGTTTTAGGTGTTGCTCTATTGATTTCATCAGCAAGAATTAAATTTGCAAAGATGGGTCCTTTCTGGAATCTTGTATTGAGTTTTCCCTGTTCATCTTTTTCAATGATATTCATACCAATTAAATCTGATGGCATTAAATCCGGCGTAAATTGAATCCTTGAAAAAGGTAAACTTAAAGTTTGACTTAAAGAACGAACTAAACGTGTTTTACCAACGCCTGGGACACCTTCAAGAAGAACATTACCTCCCGCGAGAATCGCGATAATGACATTATAGATTACCTCTTCTTGACCGACGACATCCTTATTAACTTCTTCTTTGATTTTTTTGACTAATGTTGCAAATTCACTGATTTCTAATTTTTTCATTGCCTTCTCCTTTTTATAACATTTTGTGGCTCAGTATTTCCTTCGTTATTTTTACTTTGATCATATAATGATTTAAAGTATTCATCTAGAATATCTTCAAGATCATCTGGGATATTTCCTTGTATTTCACCTTCGACGATTTGATTATAATAATCATCTATAACATCACCAAGTTCTGTAAATCCATCTTTTGTAAAGACATGACCCTCGCCATATTGGGTCTCTCCATCTCCACTTTGTATGGAATTTGAAGAATCTGAGTTTTGACTTGCACTATCGATATCTCCTGAATCTATTTCACTAGTTTCTCCAGATTCTGCACTAGTCAAATCCCCACTTTCAACTTCTGAATCACCGCTTCCTTGTTCTCCATCTTGAATTGAAGTTGAATCACTTGTCACTAAACTTGTATCGATGGAACTTGAATCAAGTGAACTATTCGAGTTGGGATCCTCTTTAAAGGGGAAATTGGGATTTAAAGGAATGAAAAAAGACCCTAAAACAATTAAAATTGCAATAACTAAAGAAATATAATAACCAATAGAAATCATAATAGGTAATTTTTTAGTATCACAATTCAGTAAAGATAGTTTTGTATCTTCTTTTTGTTTAATTAAGATTTCATTATCATTTGATGGAAATTCTACCATCGTTTGAGTTTTTTCTTTTAAAAGGTATGTTTCATCTAGTCTTTTAGCAATGTTTTTTTCATCTGGTTGATGATTAAAATACAGTAAGCAGACAAATATAGCAGAAGCACCTAAGAAAATTAAAATATAAAAGATAAAGAATAAATCGATACCGATTAATTTAAAGGCACCAAAAATAAGAGCAGTAAATATAGCGCCGAGAGAAACCCCTAATATTAGTGCTTTAATTAAATGCTCAAGTAAAATTTTCTTTCTAAACTTTTTAAACTCTTCTTTCATATCCACTTTTAATTAAGACTTTTATATTTATATAAAATATAAAAATTTTGCGTTAATTATATCATATCTCCCCTTCTTTTCAAGAGAAAAAAATTGAATATGTGAATTCGTATCTTGAGAGAATAAATTTATCTTAACTATTCACTTTTTAAATGGTAAACAATAAACTTTGTACGATTAGAAATATCCAAATTGAAAATTATTCAAAGATAGGAACATTCAACTTCCGTTGCGTTAACTTTGTCACTTAACAGTAAACCTCTTCGCTCAAGTAGCGAGTACAATCATCATAATTATCATGTAAATCTACTAATTCTCCGTTTTTTAAAGACTTAAAAATAAACCAATAGTTTCGATAATTTAAAACCGATTTTAATGAACCTAAGAAACATAAACCTAAAGTTTTTTATAATGAAGTAAGAAAAAAGAATAATTGTCTTAATGCAAGAAGACTTCAAGGCGATATATACATTAATGATATTTTTCAAAGATATTGGCCTGAATTTAAAGAAAGATACAAAGATAAATTTTAAAAAAGGGTTACTTTTAATAACAAATGGCAAAAAGAGTACCATTTTGATACAATGCACGCAAGTTAACGCTAATGCACGCAGACTATAAGCAAACAAAAACCACCAAAGTCATATAAACTCTAGTGGTTATTATTTAATTTACCATTTCTCTTTTTGCTCGCTTGGATCAAGTTCTTTTATTACTTTTGCTGGAACACCACCAACAATTACGTTAGCTGGAACATCTTTAGTAACTACAGCTCCTGCTGCTACAACACTATTTTCTCCAATTGTTACACCTGGAGTAATTGTAACATTCATACCAATCCAAGCATTTTTCTTGATAATTACTTTTCCATATGTATAAATTGTATGACGATTATTAAAATCATGATTAATAGTAGCAATTCTAACACCAGGTGCAACTGAAACACCATCATCAAAAACAATACCACCTGAAGCCGATAAAATAGCCGAATGATTAATAAATACATTATGTCCAAATTGAACTCTATTTCCGAAATCACAAATAAATGGAGTTAAAATTCTAACATCATCAAGTTTTCTTGAAAATAATTCTTCTAAGTATTTAATATAAGAATCATCATCGGGAGATACATTGTTTGCTTTAAAGCACAAGGTTCTAGCTCTTGTCATTTCATCGACAGCTTCTTTAAAGTATTCTTCTTTGGTACTTGTTGGACCTCCTTGATCCATTAGTTCATAAACGTAGCCTTTTTTATATTTCATTTTATTATTTCTCATATGGTATTTTCCAATTTAAAAAATTTTCTAAAGCTTCATCAGTTCTAATATAGCGTCTTTTACCATTATTAAGAGTAGCCATTAAAGCCATATCATCATTTGATAATTCAAAATCAAAAATATCAATATTTTCTTTAATATGGTTAACATTTTTACTGCCTGGAATAACAATAAAGCCCATTTGTGTATGCCATCTTAAAACAATTTGAGCAGGATCTTTGTGATATTTTTCAGCTAAAGAAACAACACTATCATTTTCTAATAAATCTTTAGTCATTCCTTTACCACCAAGTGGATACCATGACATTATTTTAATATCTTTTTTCCCAATAATCTCTCTTAATTCTTCCTGAGGATAAAATGGATGACATTCCACTTGAATTACTTGAGGAAGAATATCATATTCCTTTAATAAATCTAAAATATATTCCCCTTCAAAATTAGAAACACCGATACTTCTAATTTTTCCTTCTTTGTAAGCTTTAATTAATGCTTCATAGCCATGACGCCAATTTTTAGTTGGCTGATGGATAAATAATAAATCAATATAGTCTAGATTTAATCTTTGCAAAGTTTCATCAACAGCATTTTCATTGTCATATTCACTTGGCCATAATTTGGTTGAAACAAAGATATCTTTTCTTTCAATACTACTATCTTTAATTGCTCTTCCAACCGCCTTTTCGTTTCGATAAGCATTTGCAGTATCAATTAGTCGATAGCCCATCTTTAAAGCATTTAAAACACTATTGTAAGCATCTCTTGGCTCTAGTAAAAAAGTTCCTATTCCTACTTGTGGCATCATTACATTGTTGTTTAATTTTATTTCATTCATTTTGTTTTCCTCCTATATTCTAATCCATATATCATCAATTAATGAAAAATTCATTGTTGGATGCATATTCCAATGATTTCTAGATCCACCATAAACGGTAAAACTATAATTAACAACTACTTCTGTATTTCCTACATCAACATATCCCGCATAACCATTTCCATAGTCACCTACCATATAATTTTCACCCGATCTAGAGAAAAAAATGATTAAAGTATCAGAATCATTTGGTGTAGTAATCTCGCTATCTTGTTTAGTAGATTCATTATTATTACAGGCAGTTAATGTGAAAAAGATTAATAAACATCCGAATAATCTAAATAAAAATTTTGCTTTTTTCATTTTTATACCCACTGTTCAATTTTATTTCTAGCCTTTTGACAATCTTTACCTCTAATGGCAATACTATCATTTGCAACTATTGCACCTTTGCATAATCGTTTAATGTCGTCTACAACACTTCCTAATCCAGATCCTTCGTGAGTAGTAACAATTCTTATTGTTTTTCCTTTGAAATCTAAATCTTTTATAGCAGTTTCTATTTCGGGAGCATATGTTCCCCAATAAATAGGAGTCATAATATAAATAACTTCATAAATTGAAATGTCCTTAATTTTATTTTTTATTGGAGCATTGTTAATTCTTTGCTTTGCTTCTTCTATGCATTTAAGGTATTCCTTACTATAAGGAATTAAAGGCTCTACTTTAAATAAATCAGCATCAGTAAAATCTTTGACATATTCAGCAATATATTCAGTATTTTCTTTTTTAATATATCCAACTGCATAATTTTCATCAGCTCTAGAAAAATAAATTATTAAACTCTTTTCATTTTTGTATATGCTCATTTAAAAATCTCCTAATAAAAATAAATGTGTTTTTATTTTTTTCACTTAAAATTTATCAAAAAAATGTAAAAAAATAAAATATCAAAAATGCATTGTGGTATAATTAAAACGTATAGTGAGGTGTAATTATGATTGAACTTTATTTATTAGAATATTTAGTAAAATTTCATGAACTTGGAAATCTTACAAAAGCAAGTGAAGAATTATATGTATCTCAACCTTCTTTAACAAGATCGATGCAAAAGATAGAAAGCGACTTGGGAAT
>CANQEO010000018.1 GCA_947595215.1 uncultured Bacilli bacterium | reverse complement strand
TTGTTTATGGATTAGGGCTGGTCAAAGCATATGACATAGAATCGCATCAAGCCATATATCCAAGAATTATAATTGACCAATCTACATTAGATATCTTGAATTCCAATCATCCCTATATTGCAAAGGACAAAGATGGACTTTATTTTTATGATTTTTTGCAAAAAAGGATTTCTCAAGTCGATTCAAGATTGCAACATGAACTTAAAACACTAAAATTCAATATTATACAAAACGCAGTTAATAATATAAACGATGAAAAAATAGCAAGCAAAATGAACTGGATGATTAACTATTTCAATGCTCGATGTCAATATAATGAATTGCATTATTTCATAACGAAAGAAGAAGTTGATTCATTTACGCGTCGCAGTGCAAGTTCATTATAAAAACCGCTTACATTTTGACAAAAGCTACAAATCTTTTATATGATAAATAAATTTTGGGTTCAAATTCGGATGCCAACGTGCCGCCAATCAAAATGCACTTGCTCCCAAAATTTGGACCAAAAACTTGTACAATAAGAAGGGAGCTTTTAATATGAAAAGAACACTGGCAGAAAAGTTAAGATGTGTTCATCTTCATTTAGATGAAGGAATGACAATTAAAGAAATCGAACAAACTTATGGCCTGGGCCGTTCAGCATTGAAGTATTATTGTTTTTTGTATCGAAAATGGGGAGACAAAGCGTTTAAAGTTAATGTGAAAAGACGGAAATATTCTCGTCAAATGAAACTAGAAGCGATTCATGATGTTATGCGAATGAGAAAACATATTATCAAAAAGCCATCGAATTGATGCTTACAGATCCAAAGATCATTGGAGATTGGATGGAAAAATATCGAAAAGGTGGAGAAGATGCGATTACTGACACATACTCCAGAGAAGCATATAAACATCATAATGATAAGCTATTGGAAAAAGAAAACAAGAAGATTCTAGAAGTTTTAGAACGAACAAAAGCAGAGAATGAATACCTAAAAAATCGTATTCACTAATTCTAGCGAGAAGCAAACCATGAAAATCAACATATTTTTATGCAATCAAACATCAAAATAATAAAAAAGAAAAAGATTGAGAAATTAGTGATTTGATTGAAAAAATATTTAATAAGAATCATAAAAAATATGGAAAACCGCGTATTGTACAAGAATTAAAAAGACTAGGGATTTTTGTTAATAGCAAAAAAGTTTATCGCATTATGCAAGAGAGAAGTTTATCAGCATTACCGCGGAGACATGGTTATCATTCTTATAAATGACAAATTGGAAAAATTTGTAGGCAAATAAGAAGAATGATGAAAATGATGTTTGATGAACATGGCGAGTCATTTAAAGGAACAATACTTAATAGTGATCAAGGTTATCAATATCAAATGAAAGCATATCAAAAACTATTAAAAGAACATGGAATAATTCAATCAATTTCTAGAAAAGGAAATTGTTTAGATAATTCTCCGACAGAAAATTTTTTTGGCAAGTTAAAAAATGAAATATTTTATGGTCATGAATTCGAATATGAATCTCTTGATCAATTAAAGCGTGAAATCAAAAAGTATATTAAGTATTACAATGAAGAAAGAATCGTTGCAAAACATGGTGATTCTCCAAGAAATATTAGACAAAAATATTTTAATAATGTTAAATAATAGTAGGTTTCCAACCCTTGGTCCAAATTTTGGGAGCAAGTGCAAAACCTAAATTGAACATCTCGATTTAGTTTTTTTATTGTATAATAAATTCATCAGCTGTTAGCAAAAAAACATCTCTACAAAATTTATTAAGTGATAATTTATGCTTTGTTTCGTTTCCTTCTTTATCTGTACTTGTTATAATAACATCGCCATTAAATTTACATTTCTCGTTTAATTCAAGCGTTGCTTGTTTCGTATTATTATCAACAAATTCTATTTTAATAGAGTGTATAATTATTGATAAACTTTTTTGAAAGCCCAAAGATTTTTTAGTTGAAAGATTTTCACCAACATTAATGGCTCTTACCTTTGTATTGACAGGGAAATCCCCATTTTCTACATATTGATTTCTAATTAAAACAGACACACTAATCAAATTGGTTTTAATATTATTGCTGATTTCTGTTAAATAATCTTGTACTTGCAAGAACTCATAATTAACAAGTTTACTATATTCCGTGTTGAGTTTTGAAAGATATTTATTTAACTGGTTAAAAGATAATGTAGACTGCAATATTTCTAATGCCATTTCAGTAATTTTATCCATAAATACTTTAAAATTAATTGTACATCATTTTTAAATAAAAATAAAGCAAAGTGGCTAACTTTTTGCCGTGAAAGTATTTATTATTTTATGTTCACAATTTTCTAAAAAATGCAAACTTATAGATAAACATAGCAAAACACTACTTTCACGAATTATTTAGCATTTATTACTTAAACGGATGAAAAAGACACCCAATTTTCTTCCAACTAATAAACTATAAAACACATTAATACAGTAGATTAATTTTCAAATATAAACCTTGATTTAATAGTACATATGTAAGGTTCGGATACCACACCTCTTGCCCCGCCATTAGCACTATACTTGCTCCTAAAATGAACCAAAAACTAGTTAAATAAGAAGGGAGCTTTTTCTATGTTTGGGACTTTTCAGTTCGCCAAGTTTCTCCTTGTCGAGTTTTGCCTTTGTCGGTATATCGAGCGAAGTACTGTAAAAGATATAATATACATGCAGATATAGTTAACATGTCAATATACGATGACAAAATCGTGAAACTCTTAATTTACGGAAAACCGGAGTCGTCAATTTAATAGAAAAAATAAAAGTTTCAGCAATAAAACCATAGCATACTTGATATTATTCAAAAAAGTAAAATTAATCAGCAAAAAAGCATATGTTTTGTAACTGGTGTATCTAGAGCATGGATGATAATTTGTGTGCCATATGGTAATGCAAACAAAACCGCAGAAGGATTTTGGTAGGATAGTACACGCCTACCAGAATATTATGATGGAACCTATCAATATTTAAAGAGTATAGGAATAGAAGAAATATAAATTAAATAACAAATTAAGTACTATTAAAGGTGTTAGTTCCCTCTCATAATTGATGATATTCTTTCATACTCCTTTTCTCCATCTATTTTATTACTATATTGCTTCGACAAATATATTCTTTATTGTTTCAATTTCATCATTTGTAACACCGATTTTTAATAAAGCATTATATATTTTTTCAGATAGAGTATTACCTTTTTCACTATCGATTGTCACAATATAATTATTTTTTATATTACTAATAGTTCTTAGTCCGCCTATTAGTCCAAAATTAGAGAAAAGATAATCATAATATAAATCTTCTTCTTCCACACCCAATAAACCATTTAACATATAGGCAATAATACCAGTTCTATCTGTTCCGATATTGCAGTGAAAAATAAGTGGATAGTTTTCTTCTTTCGATAAAATATCGCTGAATATATGTTTTATCATTTCTCTATTATATAGAAGTAGATTATTATTATTCCACTCCATTGGACAACTATAATATGTGACACTATCACCTAAAACACTAGAGGTTATCGCTCCAACTTCATTATTATCTACTAACCTTAAATCCATTTCTGATTTGATTTTTAAATCTTCTAATAAAACCTTTTCACCTTCATCAGTTACTTCTTTAATAATAGCAGGAGAATCGCTTAAGTTTAATCTTCCGCTTCGATAAAGTAGACCTTGTTTTACGCGGTGATTACGATCTATAGACCAACCCCCAATATCGCGCACATTAGTAATACCATCGACATAAAGATTTCGTGGGGCAACATTTTCTGTAACAAATTCACCGGAATAGTTCATATAAGTTTCATTTTCAAAAGTCGTGTCCACTCTCCAATAATATTTAGTGCCAATTTTAAGATTGTATATAGAAGTGGATAATTTGTTTGTTTCTACTATTATCGGATTATCAAAATTATCATTTTCGCTAATTTTTACAATATAATGAGATTCTCCTTCTTTTTTTTCTTCCCATGATAATTCGATAGGATTTGGTCTACTTAACTCTTCTTCGCCAACAGCATATCGATAAATATTATTGTAGTTATCGATTAAAAACTCATCTTGCAATTCTGTATGAATTTTCTTTATAATCTGCACATCACTTGAAGAACATGATATTAAACTACAAATTAAAATGAGAAAAGCTAATTGGTTAATGTTTTTCTTTTTTTTGATAAAAAGTTTTTTTAGTATCATAATGGTTTTGTCTCTTTCTTTAAAAATTATATCATTATTTTTAATTTATTGAAAGGTCCATAATATCGATTAAAAACTATGGTGATTTTTCATTATATACTTTATTAATCTTTTCATATCATTAAGTGAAACATAAACAAGCAATTAAAAAAGATATATGTTAAAGGAACTGCATAATGCCCTTTTGAAAAAATAATGGATCCCAGTTATCGGTAAAAATTACATTTATATTTATTCCTTTCGGTTGCTGAGATGCTAAAATAATGAGAATAGTACTTTATATACTCGAAGTTAAATTGAAAACAACAAATTAACGATTTAATAATATTATTTTAAGAAAGTTAGTTCACTAGTTATTAAGAATATAAAGAATTATAAAAATATTTATGCAATATGAAAAAACACTTAAGTGCTTTGCCGTTATCTAATTTTACAATCTATATATAAATATAAAAGTGTTTTATTAAATAATTACTTTGATATTAATATAATGTATACTTATTTAAAAATAAAAACCTACTAAGTTTTCCCTAAAAGATTACTTATAGAATTTGAATTCACTTTTAAATTATGCCACAATTAAAAAATATATTATTTCGTTATATATTAAAGCATATGGTGCATTCATACATTAACGAGTATTAGAAGTTAAACTTACTTTCAAAGTAAATTTGCTGATATCTAACTAAACATTTTTTCTAATCATAATATCCTACTAGACTACTCTTAATTTATAATTATTTAACAAAAAAGTCGCCTAAGCGACCTCATTGTTGTTTGATTCGATATTTTCAAGATTAGAAGCGAATTTTTTTAGATTTTGCTCACGCAATTTCTTTTGTTTGCTCTTTTTCTCATCAATATCAGCCTTAGCGGCAAAAACATAAAAGACAATTAAGAAATATATTAACGAAAGGATAACTAATAGGGTTCCAAATCTTCTAAAGTCAGTACCAAATCCTAGGGTTTCAAAGAAAGAGGTTTGAAATTGATATAAAGGATAGAAAGGATGCGATGTAAAGGCACCATCCATATTATTGATAAATGTAGCCAGTACTAATGAAACTACACCAGCTAACATAACAATACCACCGATTACAATATATATAATTTCGGCAATTTTGCGATTTAATTTCTTTTTTGCTTCTGCGCTACGAACTTTTTTCTCTTTATTTTTTTTCATAACGTCTCTCCTTCTTCGTCTATAAATATTAGCATTTATAAATTGATATTTCAATCAAATTAATTAATGTTATCTTGACCTTTTTTATTAGCTTCGAATAATTTCTTTTCAAATTCGATTAAGCTTTGCCATTCCTTAATATATAATTGTCTCCAATTTGGTTCATAGGTGGCACAAAGATTTTGCCAAGAACGATGTAATGCATCGATCATTTCTTTTAAGCTTTGACCTGGTTCAAGTTTCTTGCTACCTTCCATATAGTAAAGAACTTCCATCGTTTGTTCGGTAGCTTTAATAAAATCAGTATCTTCAATCTTAGAATGTGTAGTAACAAACTTATAAAATCCGACATAGCGTTTGATCTCATTAAGAACAAAGTTAGATTGAGGATTCTTTTGACCTTTAGCCTCAGCCATAGTTTTATTGAATTCAACAAATGAACGATGAATCTCATCGGTGATAGTTAAGCAAGCAAGAGAACGATAGAATTTATCATCAGCATCAATTAACGCTTTAATTTCACTCTCAGCATTGCCTTCCTTATTCGCATTTGAGTAATGTCCATCAAGAATATCTTTTAAAGTTTCGTGAATTCCAACAACGAAATCATATAATTTTACAATAGTAGCACGATCAACAATCAATTTATCGTCTTCTACTTTGACAATGGTACTTTCATCACCATAAATATCTCCGATAAATTCCTCTAATTGCGAACGAATCTTATCACCAGTTTCACCATTATTCTTTAAGAATGAAGAAAGTGGGGAGCCATCAACTAACCCATGTTGTAAATGAGCTTTACGTTGCATATAGATATCTTTACTGTAACTCTCTTTTACCATTCCATATTCGAGAGTATCTCTTACCATGAGACTTACTTGATAAATGCCGAGAATATATCTTGATATTTGATTCATGTTTTTTTTCCTTCTTTCTAATCTCACTCATCTAAATATTTTTCGATTTCACAAACTTCTTTTAGTTCATGTTTTGCGTGTTTTTTAACTTCTTGTGGTGCTTGGGCCATCACGAAGCTATTTTCGAAACGCTCAAACATTGGAACATCGTTTCCAGAATCACCGATTACAGCAACTTCTTGATGATTGATATTTCGATCTTCAATAAATCGCTCTAACGCATTAGCCTTATTAGCGCCTTTATTCATGAACTCGACTGAATCAGATGACCATAATATTTCAAACTCATCGCCATACTTTTGTCTAAATAATTCCGCGTGATTTCGAGCCAGTTGAACCGCATCACTATGATAACCGAAATACGGCATTACTTTATAGAAATGACATTCAGGATCATTTAGGCACTCTTCTAGAACATCTTCTCCAAATTCATATTTCTCACTAAGTACACCTTGAAGGCGATATCCTAAAAAAAGTAGCGCAAATTGATGTTTCTTAATATTAGGAGTAGTGATAATTAATGGTTTCTTGTCTGTCATTACTAACCACGCAAGAATCGAATATGAATCACGCAAGTCATGATATAACTTACGAACTTTATCATGATCCATACTGTTTTGATACACGATTTTATTATCTACCGATACAAAAGCACCATTACAACCAATCATTATAGGATAATAATTGATTTTCTTTGCTATTTTTTCCAATATTGGATAATTTCGTCCTGATACCAAAACAACCTTTTTTCCTGCTTCAGAGAGACGTTTTAAAAAATCTTTGTTACCGCTAGTTAGAAGCCTAGCTTTCCGCTTTGGATAGAACAGAGTACCATCTAAATCAGAAGCGATGACTTTTATCATATAGTTATCACCTTTTGGTATTATATTATAAAATAATTTAAATTACAAATTTATACGTACAATAATTGCGAAAATTGTTAATTTTTTCTAGTTAGCTTAATTAAATTTTTAACTTCAAAAATAAAATAATTCAAAAATAAGCTTCAAAAACGATAAAATGTAAAAGTATCTGATGTCATCAATAAGGAAAAATATGGTGCAAATTGTAGGCAAAAAGATACATGAAAAAGCAATTAACTGAATGTGAAAGCGACTTAATCAAATATATTAAAATTCCACCGAATGAATTAACGATAATCAAAAAGTAAAAAAGCCTTTACCCTTCGTAAAAATGCATTGATAGAATTTCTAATCATAATTAAATTCAATATAATCTTTTATATTTAGCATACTTTTTTCAATTCATAATAAAGGTGAAAACATTCCAATAATGGCGTTTAATAACAAAGCCAATTTGCTCATCTTAAAGTTAGTTAATGTCACTTCTTGCGAAACTTTCATTATTTCCGTGAAATCAGCTTTGATATCACTTATGCATGGAGTTTTATACATTATCGCACCACATTCATAATGATGCACCAAACTCCGATAATCTAAATTTATCGTTCCTACAAAGGCTATTTTATCATCAGCTAGCAACATTTTGGCATGAATAAAACCTGGAGTATATTCGTAAATCTTGACACCGGTCTTTAGAAGATACGGGTAATTGGATCGTGTGATATTAAAAACTATTTTTTTATCGGGAATATGCGGAGTGATGATACGCACATCTACGCCACGAAACGCCGCATTGCGTAACGCTGTAGTTAAATTGTAATCTAAAATAAGATATGGTGTAGTAATATAGCAATATCGTTTGGCGGCATTGATTAAATTGATGTAATTATTTTCCCCGATTTGTTCCTCATAAACCGGCTTGGGTCCATCACCAAAAGGATGAATATATCCCGCGTTATCGAACATCAAGTGTTCGATAACAAAATATTTTGCAAAATCGTCTTTGCTATTTTTAGTATTCATATCATATAGTTCTAAAAAAAGTGCCAACAAATTATCTACTGCTTCTCCTTCAATTTTTATCGCCGTATCTTTCCAATGACCAAAACGTTTAATGACATTAATATACTCATCACCGATATTCACACCACCGGTATATCCGACTTCCCCATCGATAACCGTGATTTTTCGATGGTCACGATTGTTATGTACTCCTGAAACCACAGGTCGAAAAGGATTGAATTTATAACATTGAATTCCTTCTTTTTGAAGTTCTTTACAAAAGCCGTTTTTAACCGCTCCTACTGAACCCAAATCATCATACATCAATCGCACTTCAACACCTTCTTGAACTTTTTGTACAAGAATTTCATGAATTGAATTCCACATTTGTCCTTCATGAATAATGAAATATTCCATAAAAATAAATTTTTTAGCTTTTTTTAACTCCGTTAATAAATCCTTCCAAAAGTCTTCACCGATTTTAAAATAAGTGACACGACTATTCGTCGAACCTTTGAAGCACCCATTAGCGAAAAGATAATTTTCTAATCCTAAATTATCATCAAGAAATGGTAAGCAATTTTCTTTATTATGCATTGCAAATTTTGTTGTTTCATTTTGAATCGTCTGTAAACGAGAAGAATCTTTTTTAGATATTCTAGTATTAGCGAAAAAAATGTAGGCCATGATTGTGAAAAAAGGTACTACCGCCAATAAAACTAACCATGGAATCTTAAATTCCGGTGGTTCTTTTTTGTTCACAATATGCAAAAAAATCATAAGTGAAATCAACACACTAAATAGTTGAAAAATCGGAAAAATTTCTAGAAAATTAAAAGCCAAGAAAATCAATGCCACTTGAACTAAAAAAAGTAAGATTATCACGATAATTTTACTAAAGAATAATTTAAAAATTTTCATAAAGCTCCTTCTTATTTCAAATCGAAAGTTACAATTAAAATTAATGCATAAATATTATACTTATTGAAGAACTTTAAGGCAAGTGTGATAAGTCCATAGTCCTATCGAAAAAGACGAAGAAATGATAAAATAAAGATATTCTTTTTCTTTCATTGCGGTCATGATTGTTGGTTTTTTTTTATATTTGTGCTACATTATTGTTGCAACTAGAACTAGGAGTTTTTATGAAAAAACTAGAATCAAAAATTCAAATTTTGCAAAAATATTTTTCTATCGACAATAATATCGCGACTTTAGATCTTGTTTATGATACCTTTTTTGAATTGATTAATCCGAATTTTGGCGATGATAAAATCGAAAAGTTGAATGATAAACTATTTTCCGACATTCTTGAAGCGGTTTCTTTATTACCTTTAAAATACAAACTCAATCTTCATATCGTGATAAAAGATTTTGGCGATTATAGCCGTCAAGAATGTGAAGAGATTATCATCCAAAATATCAAATTAGCGGCTTATAAAATCTTAAAAGAACGCTATAAAAAATTGACAAGCGGATGGTCGTTGATTGGAATTGGGGCAGTAGTTTTGGTTTTAAGTTACTTTTTGCGCAATCAAAACTACGATTTGTGGTTTGATTTAATCAATATAAGCGGCACCCTCTTTGTTTGGGAAGGTGTAAATATGGCTTTTATCGAGAAAAACGCAGAAAACAAAGCGACCAAAATTCTCGCAAAAACTATAAACTCAATTACCATTGAAGGAATTCAGTAATCTTGTTATTATACTATAAAAAGTTCTCAACAAAATAATCATTACTATAAAAACTAGACGGAACTTATTTCAATCTAGTTTTTTACTTTATTTTAAAATTGTTGTTTCCTTTTTTTTCATTACTTTTCTTTTACTTTAAACATATTTTTATCATCAAAATCAGTATAGGCAAAAATCACCTAATGTATATTCGATATCACTATTTGATTTTGCACTTGTAAAAAATCAAATAATGTTCGTTTCCTTCATCAAAATACATAAAATTAATTCCTTCACTTTCAGAATAGAACTCATTAATTGAATAACAATATATAACAGATTTGTATATTAATTTTCAATTTAATTCCTTATTATTTTTGAAGTTTAAAATTTAATTAAACTTTTTACTGGTTATAGTAGTAATCTAACACCAATCTCTTAGCTAAATATATCTGCGAAAGATTAAGCTTAATGCAAATATGATTAAAAAATATTTTTTTATCCTTTAGATAAATGTGTGATTTATTCAATACTTCCTCAATTTGGGTAATTAATTCCTCTGGTTTTAAAGTAGCAAAATATAACTCGTTATCGATGATATTAATACCCAAAAGAAGTTTTGATGATTCCCGATCAGAGATGATAGTTTTCTTATTAGATCCATTAATATTTCTTACCACAATATTTACTTTAGTTTCCATAGCTTCTTTAATGGCATCGAGATTAATTATTTTAAAACCGATATTTTCCATAGCAATCATTTCTTGATACGATAAATATTCAAAAGGTTCTTGTTTAATATTACCGCCGTGTGTTACAAAAACCCCATCAACATCTTTAAAAAGTGTCACTTCATCAATCTTGCATACTTCAGCCAAAAAAATCGCACTTAAATCAGACCCACCACGTCCTAGCAAGGTGATATCTCCTTCTCTATCAACCGCTAAAAAACCGGGCATAACTAAAACATCATAAGAATTTAACAATTCCGACCAAGCACTATTATCTAATTCATAGACATAGCTTTTTAAGTATTTAGAATCGCTTAGAAATCCGATTTTTGTAGGGCTGATAGAAATAGCTTTTATATTATTTTGATTTAGAAGATTACTGAAAAATACGCTTGCCACTATCTCGCCACACGCCAAAAGGCGCGCCTTCTCTTGTTCTAGAACAGCCTCTGGTTCAATTAATTTTGATAAAGTATCTGTCGCATATGGAAAACCTAGACGACCAATTGCTGAGACGACTACAATCGTCTTTTCTAAATTATCTTTATTAAATAATTGTAGCGCTTCTTTTTGTTTAGTAGGCGTAGAAAGAGCATTACCACCTAATTTAATTATTCGACACATATCTAATCACCTCTAAAAAGATATGCAAAAAAATCGTTTATTAGAAGATTGACACTTATTTTGTGCATAAAAAAGGGGATGTTGAAAAACCTAACTGAAAAAAGAGGTTAAAAAGCATCCCTTTTTTCATGGGTTAAAATTG
>CANQEO010000017.1 GCA_947595215.1 uncultured Bacilli bacterium | reverse complement strand
TACATTTATATCTTATTAAATTAAAAACTTGGATGCTAGTCCAAGTTCTTATCGATTGTTAAATCGATTTTGTTCTAAAAAAAGAAGCGAGCGATCGCTTCTAGAAAGTCTCACGATAGTAAAATGATGTTTCTTATTTTACTTCAATGGCTTGAACTGGGCAGGAATCTGCTGCTTCAACTGCGCCAGCTTCTAAATTTTCTGGGATGACAGCGTCTTTGCCTAAAATGTTTTCCGCTAAACCATCAGCACCGAATCCGAAGACTTCTGGAGCGACTGAGGTGCATAAACCACAACCGACGCAAACATCTTTCTTAACCATTGCTTTCTTTGCCATAATTATTCCTCCTTGGTTGAATACTAGTTCATTATAAAACGATTTACTAATTAATTCAACATTAGATTTAAAAGGGTAAAGAAATAAACTAATAAAATTATACGATATTAAAAAGGATTTAGTTTTAGGTAGATTATACTATGATTTTTGAAGATTGTTCGATAAAATAGATAAGGAGGTTTGGAGATATCTTATGGAAGAAACACGAGTAGCAAAATATGAAAAACTTCGTGAACAGATTTCACATATGGATGATACTCTAAGCGATTATCCTTTTACTGAGCCAATTGAAGAAGAGGAAGATATCCCGATGAGTTCTGATGATTTGCAAGAAGCTCATATTAAGAAAAACACACTCTCAATTTCTCTTAATCAAATAATCAAGGCTTATGATACGTATAAAACAAGTGATTATTATAAACCGAAAAAGGCGCCTAAAAAGGAAAGAAAAATCAACAAAGAAACAATAAAGAAAGTCTTTGCTATAACTGCTTTCGTGGTGTTAACTCTGGCAGCTTTATTTGTTTTATTTTTGTTAATGATCAGCATATTTTAGAGGAGAAAAGTTATGGTAATGACTGTAGCAATCGATGGACCGGCGGCAGCTGGCAAATCAACTATAGCTAAAGAAGTAGCGAAAAGATTGGGTTATGTTTATATCGATACCGGAGCGATGTATCGTTGCGTAACTCTCTTGGCATTGAAAAAAGGCATTGATCCAAAAGATGAAAAAGCAGTTGAAACATTGATTCCAGAAATTCAAATAGATATGAAACCAAATCACGTAATTTTTCTTAATGGAGAAGATGTAAGTGAAGCAATTCGTACTCGTGAAGTAGCGGATAATGTTTCTTATGTTGCCTCATATAAAAAAATCCGCCTTTTCTTGGTTGAGATTCAAAGAAAACTAGCCCAAAATGTTTCTATTGTCATGGATGGAAGAGATATTGGAACCTATGTTTTGCCAAATGCCAATGTTAAAATCTTTCAAATCGCCACAGTTGAAACACGCGCTCAAAGGCGTTACAAAGAAAATCTTGAAAAAGGTATCTCTTGTTCTTTAGAAGATATAAAAGAAGAATTAGAAAAACGTGATTACATAGATTCTCATCGTTCATTTGCTCCTTTAAGCAAAGCCGAAGACGCGATTGAGATAGATACATCCTTTATGACAATTAACGAAGTTGTCTCTGAAGTGATTAGGATAGTTCACAACAAAATGGAGAATATCAATGGCTAAAGGTATCGTTGCAATAGTAGGTTCTCCAAATGTTGGTAAATCGACTCTATTTAATCGTATTGTCGGAGAAAGACAAGCGATAGTGCATGATGAAGCCGGTGTAACAAGAGATCGTTTATATGCTAAAGCCGAATGGTTAACCAGAGAATTTCAAATCATCGATACTGGTGGTATTGAAGTGGCTTTTGCACCATTTCAAGTTCAGATTCGTGCTCAAGTTGAAATTGCGATTGAAGAAGCTGATTTGATTGTTTTTGTAACCGATGGAAAAGTTGGAGTAACTAATGATGATCGCTTGGTTACAAAAATGTTATATAAATCAAATAAGCCAGTCATTTTAGCGGTTAATAAAATTGATGATGATTCAAAATTAGATATCATCAATGATTTTTATTCTTTAGGAATTGGAGATCCAATTCCTATTTCAACCGCTCATGGTATCGGTATTGGTGATCTTTTAGATCGCATAGTACAATTGCTTCCCGAAAAAAAAGTAAAAACTTACGATGATGCGATTCGTTTTTCAATTATCGGTCGACCAAATGTCGGTAAATCTAGTCTTACAAATGCCATTTTAAATCAAGATCGCGTCATTGTTTCAAATATCGAAGGTACGACACGTGATTCAATCGATACTCCTTTTAAACGGGATGACAAAGAGTATGTGGTTATTGATACTGCAGGCTTAAAGAAACGCGGTAAAATTTATGAATCTGTTGATAAATATGCAGCTATTAGAGCTTTAGCGGCTATTGATAGAAGCGATGTAGTACTTTTAGTTATCGATGCTGATGAAGGAATCAATCAGCAAGATAAGCACGTTGTCGGATATGCCTTCGAGGCGTCTAAAGCTGTTATAATCGTGGTTAATAAATGGGATTTAATCGAAAAAGATGAAAAGACAATGGCGGAATTTACTAAGCAAGTTCGTCGTGAATTTAAGTTTTTGGATTACGCGCCAATCGTTTTTGTTTCTGCTAAGAATAAATCGCGTATTAACAATATTTTTCCAGAGATTGATGTGGCATATAATTCGTACAATTCACGTGTTTCAACATCAATTTTAAATGAAATTATACAAGATGCTCAAATAATTAATCCTACGCCTGATTTTAATGGAGGCAGATTAAAGATTTACTATGCCCGTCAGGCGGGTATTAAGCCGCCGACATTTATTCTTTCGGTAAATAATCCAAATTACCTTCATTTCTCATATTTACGTTATTTAGAAAATCGTCTCCGTGAAAGTTTTGAACTGATAGGATCACCGATAAAAATCATATTGAGGGAGAGAAATTAAAATGAAAGTCTCAGTTTTAGGTTCCGGAACGTGGGGAACCGCTTTAGCAAAGCTCTTAATCGAAAACGGCAACAAAGTCATTATTTATGGCATCACAAAAAGTGAAATTGATGATATAAATATTAATCATCAAAATTTAGCCTATTTTAAAGATGATGTTATACTTCCACTTAGTTTAAAGGCAACGGAAAATATCAAAGAAGCATTAGAAGGTGCGGAAATGGTTGTTCTTGCTGTCCCTACGATTGCGATTAGAAGTGTATTAAATCAAATTAAACCATTACTAAAAAATAGACCGTATCTTGTTAGTGTTGCTAAAGGTTTTGATTCTGAATCGACAAAGAGAATGTCTGAGTTAATTAGAGATGTGATTCCTCTTTCAATGCGACAAGAAGTAGTTTCTTTAGTAGGACCAGGTCACGCCGAAGAAGTAATTTACGATATGCTTACTTTAGTTACCTCTACATCAATTGATATAGAAGCAGCTAGAAAAGTACAAGAAATATTCTCAAATGAACATTTTAGAGTTTACACTCAAACTGATGAGATTGGAGCGGAACTAGGTGGTGCTATTAAAAATGCAATCGCTATTGCTTCTGGTTGTTTGGTAGGTTTAGGACAAGGAGATAATGCTCGCGCGGCATTACTAGCACGTGGTCTTGCTGAAATGATTCGTTTTGGTGTCGTATTTGGTGGTGAAGTTCGAACATTTCTTGGTTTAACTGGTTTAGGGGATCTTGAAGTCACATGTAATTCTAGACATAGTAGAAATTTTCAAGCCGGTTATGAAATAGGTCTTAAGGATTCTGCTGAAGAATTTTTAAAAACTAATAAAAAGACAGTTGAAGGTATAAGAACTGCAAAAATCGTTTATGAACTTGCAAAAGAAAAGAACATTGATATGCCTATTGTTGAGTCTGTATATAGAGTTCTATATGAAAAAGAAAAACCATCAGAAGTTTTGTCTCAATTAATGACGCGACGATTAAAAGATGAGGCCGAATAAACACACTTTAATCACTTTTGCATATATTAGCCTAGGTGATTAAGATGAATGATTCTATTTTTGACAAAGTTGAAAAGAAGACTAATGTTCGTAAGGACGACATCATTAAATTAGCGAAATCTATTTCCGGAAAAGATTTGAACAACGATGACAATCTTCGTAAATTAATTAAGGATGTCGCTCGTTTAGCGGGAAAAGAAGTCTCAAAAGAAAAAGAAGAAAAAATTATTAATGCTGTCAAAAAAGACAAAGTACCAAAAGATATAAATAAGGTACTATAAGCGCCATTCGGCGCTTTTTTTCTTTTACGAATTCTTTTTATTAATCCACTTCTTACTTTGTAGAATTTTTAATCTTTACTTTTGACATATTAAAATTATATTCACAATATTCATAAATTTTTGTTTATACTAATGTGATTTTTTTTGCAATTTGGACAAACTTAAACACCGCTTAAATTTGTGCACAATTACGAAAAATTTACTATAACATTTAGGTATTATTCATATAAATTAAGTTTCCAATCAGTGGTAAATTAATCAAAATACATTTTTTGATAAGAGCAAAATATTAAAAACATTCTTACTCAAATTTAATAGTTTCTTTAAATGTGTAGATACTATTTATTGAAGATTATCTCTTCAAAGAAAGGAAAAAAATAAATGTCAAAATCAAAAGTTATTTGTAGACCATGCAAAGAACAACACAATTGGGAAATTCAAGGACCGGATGGTAAAGTATTAGATAAACATTTTGCTACTCGTTCTGAATGTGTTCGCGCCGGAGAAAAGATGGCTGTTGAATGTGGATGTGAACTTTGCGTTTGCGATCACTACGAAGAATAAGCTTTAGGTCGAGTTATCGACCTTTTTAGATTGAAAGGAATATTATGCCATTTATTGAAAAATTATTAGCAAGAGAAGTACTTGATTCTAGAGGTAATCCTACGATAGAAGTGGAAGTTGTTACATCTAGCGGTGTCAAAGGAAGTGCGATTGTGCCCTCTGGTGCTTCGACGGGAAAACGTGAAGCTTTGGAATTGCGCGATAATGATAGATCACGTTATAACGGAAAAGGTGTTTTAAAAGCCGTAGAAAATGTGAATGAGATTATTGCTCCAAAACTATATGGGTTAAGAGTTGATGAGCAAGAGCAAATTGATAATTTGTTAATCAAGCTAGACGGAACTAAAGAAAAAAAGAATTTAGGAGCAAATGCGATTCTTGGTGTTTCTTTAGCGGTATTAGATACTGCTGCTAAATATTACGGGTTACCGCTATATCGTTATATCGGTGGAATTGTTGGGAATACTTTGCCTGTTCCTATGATGAATGTGATTAATGGTGGTGCTCATGCTGATTCTTCAGTTGATTTTCAGGAATACATGATTGTACCATTTAATGCTTCGTCATTTAAAGAAGCATTAAGAATAGGTGCCGAAATATTTCATAAGCTGAAAGAGATTTTAAAAGACAAAGGTCATGTCACTGCAGTTGGAGATGAAGGTGGTTTTGCACCAAATCTTCATAATAACGAGGAACCATTAGATTTGCTCTTAGAGGCAGTCAGTAAAGCCGGATATCGACCATATCAAGATGTCGCTTTTGCTTTAGATGTTGCTAGCAGTGAATTTTATGACGAAAAAACAGGGTTATATGATTTAAAAAAGAGTAATCAAGGTAAAAAGACCACTTCAGAAATGATTTCGTGGTACAAAGAGTTATTAATTCGTTATCCTATTGTATCAATTGAAGATCCACTTGACCAAAGTGATTGGGAAGGATGGAAAAACATTACTGGTGTTTTAGGAGATAAGGTACAACTAGTCGGTGATGACTTATTTGTCACTAATAGTGAAATATTAATAGATGGAATTAAAAAGAAAGCAGCAAATGCAATTCTTATTAAATTAAATCAAATAGGTACTGTAAGCGAAACTTTAAAAACAATTAAAATTGCGAAAGATGCTAATTATCGAGTAATCATATCACATCGATCCGGAGAAAGTGAAGATACTACCATCAGTGATTTTGCGGTAGCTTGCAATAGTGGGCAGATAAAGACTGGATCACTATCTCGGAGTGAAAGAATTGCGAAGTATAATCGTTTGTTACGTATTGAAGAGGAATTAGAAGAATCAAATTATGGAGATGGATGTTTTAAAAAACTAATCGAACGAAAACATTAAAATAATTAATATTAATTTATAAAAAGAAGCGCAAAATAATGCGCTTTTTTACTTGTAAAAAATTAAATTTAAAAAGTGAAAAAATTTAGGTAAAATATTATTAAATTAAAGATGAGGAAGTTTGCTAATGAAGAAGTTTAATGATGAAGAAATTGAATTACTTTATAATCTAGATTTGTTCTCGGTCAATTTTGCACGTTTTCGTAATGAACATAAATTATCTCAAGTGGTTATTGCAAACAAACTTGAAATAACTAAACAAGCTGTTTCTAAATGGGAGCGTGGAAAAAGTTTTCCTGATTTACATCGATACCTTTCTTTATGTAATCTTTTTGAATGTTCGGTGGATGCGATGTTTGAAGAAAATACAAAGTTAAACCTACGTTATTATAACCCTTATTATTACGACAAAAAGAAAATCGCGGATATGCTTCGTTTTCTAAGAGAACGAAATAGATTTAGTCAAGCGGATATCGCAAAACTTGTCTACCTAACTCCACCTATCGTAGCGATTTGGGAAACTGGTGAAGATGCTTTACCAACCATTGATAATATCAAAAAAATCTGTGATACTTTCAATATCACGATGGATGACTTTTTTCATTATCGAAAACCAGAGACTTATCGTTACGTAAACATTGATAAGAAAATTATAAAAGCGCTTTTTTGGGTCTTTGGAATTACTTTCTTATTGATTTTAATACTGGTTGTAACATTGAATTTTATTAGCAAATTGAATGGAAATCTGTGATGAAAATATATAGTTTAATAATTCTTATTAACGTTTAAGTATATTTATTAAATAAAAAACATTGACGAACTTAAATTTTTATGGTAAATTTTCTTCTACAAGTTTAAAATAGAGAAAGGTGATATAGGATGAGAGAAAAAGTTATTTTGATATGCAGTCAATGCTTGTCTAGAAACTATACCACTACTAAAAAGAAAAATGACGTTAGTAAGAGATTAGAGCTTATTAAGTTCTGTCCTAAATGTAACGCACACACATTACACAAAGAATCTAGATAGGAGGAATACTTACTATGTATAGAATTAAACGCTATTTCCAAGGTGTTATCAAGCAAGCAAAAATGGTTAGATGGCCGACCCGTAAAGATATGTTAATATCTGTTGCAGTTGTTCTTGTCATCGTTGCTTTTTCTGCTTTAATGCTCGCTTTAGATGACTTCATTGTTTCACAATTATTAGGAGAATTAGATCGTAACTTTGCTTCTGATTCTACTTCTGAAGCAGTAGAAATGTTAACTAATTACATGATGAGGTAATAAACATGGATATCGAAAAGCAATGGTATGTTGTTAATACATACGCATCTCACGAAAATAAAGTAAAAGAAAATCTCGAACGTCGTGTCGAATCGATGTCTTTACAGGACTATATCTTCAGAATTATCGTTGCTGAACACGAAGTTCCAGTCATGAAAGATGGTGTCCCAACCGGAAAAACCAAGATGAAAAATCTTTATCCGGGCTATGTTTTCATCGAAATGATTATGACTGATGAAGCATGGTATATGGTCCGTAATACTCCAGGAGTTACTGGATTCGTCGGATCTTCTGGTGGTGGTGCAAAACCATTCCCAGTCACTCGAGAACAAATTGAACCAGTTCTTAAAAGAATGGGTATGGTTGATTCCGAAATGTATTCTAACTATGAAATTGGTGACTTAGTAAGAATCTTAACAGGATCATTTGAAGGCAGTGAAGGAAATATTGAAGCCATCGATTCCGATCTTGGTGAAGTAACTATTTCTACAATCTTCTTTGGAAGACCAACATCAATCACTGTTAAGTTCTCAGAAGTTGAAAAAATTTAATTAAACAAATAACCCAAGCACAGTACAAAACTGACTTGGGTTTTTATTAAGAATAAACAATTGTATAATTAGATGATTTTTCAATTTAACAAACTTTGGAAAATGCTAATAAGTTTTATCTGAGTAATTTAATCGTTCTTTTTTGAGTGTAACAATACCACAACATGATATCCAAATAAAATACAATAACTTATTACATAAAATAAGAATAAAAGAATTATTAGATTTGATATTGGTCCATATAGAGTATCATACGATGCTACATATCTTAAATATAAATCATAACCAATGATACCAAGAGAAAGACTAAATGATGCGATTATAGCACCTATAAAAACATCTTTCCATTTGAATATAAAAGAGGAGGATAAGCGATATAAAAAAGAAATAATTAGAGTTAGTACTAGACCTAAGAACAGAAATCTAAAAAGTGCAAAGGTAAAAAATAAATCTAATAGAATTGAATAATAAGTAATTGTTGCTAAAAGTACAAATAGAATAGCTAGTATAAATATCAATGCTATTGTTGCACTTATCGATTTAATCTTACTTTTTATAAAAGGTGGTCTAGATAATCCATTTTTAAATCTCGTATAAGAAAAGAAATTATCAATTCCTTTAGAAGCAATATAAAACGCGACAATGGCACTAAAACCTAAAGATATAAATGATCCTAATCTATTCATGTTTATAAATGAGATGAATGATGATACTTGTTCTTCATTTAAATAATAAGAAAGAAAGATTTTAAGTTTATCGTATTCTGCAAATAAAGAAATGACCATCGCAATTATAAGAAGAGTGGGCATGATAGAAAATAATAAGTAATACGCTAGAGATGCTGGAGCAAAAAATAGATCACCTTCAAAGGTAAAAAGGCGATGTAACTTTTTATATAAAGGATGATTTAAAAAGTTGTCTTTAAGATTTTTCATATGCTTAGTTTCTCCAAAAAGGGACAAACTAAAAATAATAAATTTTTATCTATAAGCTGATTAAAATGCTTAATACGCATGTAAAAATTTACAATTTGCGACAAATTATGTAAAAAAATGCTTATTATACATTTTAATGTTTGTAGTGGCATTAAAATAATGATAATATTTAATTGAGCAAGAAAAAGTGTTTTTATATGACAATAAAAAAAAACACTTAACTTAGTTCAATATGTCTACTTAATATGATTCGATCCTAGAATTGAAAAGGAGGAGATTGCATGGAATCAAAATTTAGAAAGAAGACTAAGTTTATACTCTCATGTTTAATGATGCTAGGCGTTGCTGCTGGCATCGGAGCACAGCACGAAAGTGTGGTGAAGGCGGAAGCGGTTATAGTAGATGACAATGTGAATATAGAATTAATTACTGATGTTAAAGATTTACTCTCAACCTCTATTGTATATATTTCTTCTTATTCTAAAGATGGTACGCCAACAGATTTTCTAGGTCAATATAGTGGTTCTTATTATTACAGAACAACACAATTTAGCGAAAACAAAAATTTAGCGAACGATAAAGGACCAGCCACTCCATTGGAAATTACCAAAGGAAATGAAGAAAATACTTACGCTATTAAGGATGGAAATAACTATTTTTCTTATTCTGGATCAGCCAACAATTTACCTACAGTTACCAACTTAAGTAATAGTTCATCTTGGACAATTGAAATTTCTGATAGTGGTGAGGCTACTGTTAAAAATGCGAATAGTAAAACTAGATATTTACAATACAATAGTTCATCTCCGAGATTTGCATGTTATAATAATGGTTCACAAAATAACCTCAGTTTTTGGAAAGTTGCAAAACCAATACCAACAATTACTTTAAGTACTGATGAAACTGATTTATATGTTGGAGAAACTTCTATGGTTGAGGCGCTTATTGAAAATGATGATAGTCGTGGCGAACTAACATGGTCACAATCAAGCATTGATGGAGGGTCATTAAATATTGAAGATGCTGATGAAATTTGTGAAGTTACTGCATTAACTGCTGGTACTGTTAATTTAATAGCTTCATTCACTATTGGTGATGCAGAATATACTTCAGAAAAGATTACATTTACAATTACTGATGCTCCTGTCATTTCTTGGCTTAATTATAATAATGCATTAGCTGTTAATGAAAGTACTGATGTTGAAATCGTCGTTTCAAATGTTGAATCGTTTAATGATAATGATATTCAAATTTCTGGAAATGATGATGACGTAGTAAAAATTGAAAAAAATAGCGAACATAAATTCAACATCATCGGAATGAAAAAAGGTGAAGTTAATTTAGTATTCAGCATTCAAATTAAAGATAAAACATATTCTTCCGAACCATTATTTATTGAAGTTGTTGAAGAAACATACCATGTTACATTTAATATAGATGGTGAAGAGTATTTGATTCAAAGTGCTACTCCAGGTAGTTTGTTAACAGAACCAGAATTTCCACAAGATAAAATACCGGAAGGACAAGTTTTTGATGGATGGTATAAAGAAGGAAGTTCTGCTTCTTGGGATTTCGAGAAAGATACAGTTGATGAAGATGGTTTAGTTTTAAATGCCAAGTTTAGAGAAAAGAATGCGCAAGAAAAACTTGCAGATTTAGAAACTATGGCAAATCTTGGTTTTTCTTATGAAAATAGCAAACAAAATACAACCATTAAGATAAATAGAACTGCTTCTAAAACTCAAAATGACTTTGATAACAATGAAGAGGTAAAATCAGAATTTAATTTCGATAATGCTGAAAATGCAAAATTTATAGAGAGTATCAAAGGACAAAAGAATGGTACAAACTTTGCATTAGGATTTAATAAAAATAATACAATAAGATTGTATAGTGATAAAACAGATGGTAATGGTACTAGTATTACTTTTGTAACTACCATTGATATTGAGAGTGTAATTGTTGAATTTAATCAAAGCAATGAAGGAACGTGTGGTATTCTTTTTGGTGAACTTACAGAAGAAAACAATGTATTTGAACAAATGACTTCTGAAAATGAATATTTCGGTTCTGGTAATAGTTTCATTTTGAAAAATATAGGTAAAGATGGCACACAAGTTTATATTAATTCAATTATTATAAAAGTTGCTTCTGATACTACGGTTTTCTCTAATGTGCGCGCAAGATTTACCGCCCATATTGACGATGAAATTTACAATAAAGTAAATATTGTTAGTGCAGGTGTTAAAGTTTCCATTCTTAGTTCAGATCAAATAATGGATATCAAAGTTTCTAAAGATAATATTACTGCTGGAGAAAATGAACATTCCTTCACTGTGGCTGTCACTAATATTCCGGAAACAGCATTTAATATTGAAATGACAGCAACTGCTTATGTAATATTGGAAAGTGGAGAAACTATTAATCTTAAATCTAAAACTATCTCAGTTATGGGAATGGTTGATAGATATTTGGAAGAAGGAAATCCATTTGGGTTAAGTGAAGATGATCTTGCTTTAATGCAAACCTTCAAACAAACCTATGGTGCATAAGGAGGAGTAGACATGAAAAAAAATTATGTTAAACCTAGTTGTTGTTTAGAAGAAATTGAACTTACAAACATTATCCTAGCTTCTGGTGAGTTTGGAAAAAAAGATCCATATGAAGTCGAGAGTGATTGGATTTGGGGAGATATATTTGAATAATCTCTTCTAGAGATTAATACTAATACCAAAACATATTATATAAAAAAGACTGCAACATAAGTTGATGGTCTTTTTTTATTAACTAGGAAATTGTATTTTAATGAAAAAGACAAAAAAGAACTCAAAGATGAGTTGAAAAAATAAA
>CANQEO010000016.1 GCA_947595215.1 uncultured Bacilli bacterium | reverse complement strand
GAATTTCTTCAATTTTAACCCATGAAAAAAGGGATGCTTTTTAACCTCTTTTTTCAGTTAGGTTTTTCAACATCCCCAATATTCTTTTGAATGGTGGAGCTGACGAGGATCGAACTCGCTACCTCCTGAATGCAAATCAGGCGCTCTCCCAGGTGAGCTACAGCCCCAAACACGGCTCATTTATATTAAATGATTAAAAGCTGTAATTCAATAGTCGAATTCAAAAAAATAATTTTTTTATTTTAATTCTAATTTAGCTTTAAATATTAATCTTTCTTTTTGAGTCCCTTTTATTAAGATTGTTCTATCACATCTAGAGTAATAAATAATTATTTCTTCATTTTGCCGCGTTTCATTTTCATAATTAATCTCAAAGACTTTTATTTCTTCATTTTTGCTTAAATTTAAAGCATCAACTATAAAATTCGCGTAACTTGCATTATTTACATGACCATTGTGATCTAAATCTGAAAATGCAGTTTTAGCAGTATATGAAGGTAAATCCGATATTCCAAAATCTTCTACTTTCGGTAAGTCTTCAAATGTCTTTTCTTCAACATATTCGCCTTCCGGGTAGATAACTTCCTTAGTTCTTACAATGTGTCTAGTATTTAAATCAACTACGACCCATTTAGATTTGCCTTTAACTAAAACTTCATCATTTTCACCTAAAATTAGATAATCACGATCCATATCGACACGGCCTTTTACTTCTGGCCATGTTACTAATTTAACTTCTTCATACATCTTAGGACTTTTGATGATCTCAAATTTAGTTCTTACCAAGACCCATATGAGTTTTTTTTCTACCATTTCATGATAACCTAAGCCAATCTTGGTAGCGTGTTCTCCGGCGATATCTTGAAACAAGTCCAATACCGCATAAGGAGTTATGTTATCAAAAGTATCAAAATCAGAGGTTCTAAGTTTTACACTTTTCTCAAATACTAATTTCATTTTAACTTGCTCCTTAATAATCTCAGTGCAGGAACGATTAATCCTCCTAAAGTATTGCCTACGGTTACTGTTAATAAACGAGATAAAGTCTCACCAGAAAAAGGTTTAATTAATGAAAAATAAAACATATCGGCAACACAATGTTCAAAACCACAAACGACAAATACCATAATTGGAATTATAACTAATAAAAACCGAGCGATAGGTTGTTCAGCCTTCTTATATGAATTGACCGCGAAATAAATGCAGATACCACAGAAAAACGCCATTACAAGCAGTGATAGATAATTATCACCAAACTTTGTAAGTTCTACTTTGTCAAGTGATTCTTTAAATAAATCAGTTAACCTGGTTAGTCTTACAAGTCCACCCATAGCGTAAGCACCTAAAAGATTACCAACCCACGTTAATAAAGTTTCAAACACATAATCGATTTTATTTTCTAATAAATACCCTACTTTCCCAGTATAAAGATCATATCCGTAAAGAAGAATAACTAATAACCCAATTGTGAAAAGAAAAGCACCTATATAAACATTATCCGTCATTAAATAGACTATTCCACCTAATGAAATCATCATTCCAGCGAGAAAAGAATTTACCAAGGTTCTAGCAATTCTCTTTAATACCATTTTGCCCATTTATTTGTCTCCTTCTTTTATAAGATATTATAAATTATAATCTAAACCAATTAAATAAACATTAACTAAAAAATTATAAAGATTTAAAATAACTTTTCTATGTGAATATAACACATAGAAAAATCAAACAATAAATAACATGAGTCAAAGAGTAATCTTTTGTGTTGATATTAAAGCTTTTTATGCCTCTATTGAATGCGCTGATCGTGGTTTAAATCCTTTTACAACACCACTTGTTGTTTGCGATAAAAAGAGAGGTTCCGGAACAATTATTCTTTCAGTTACTCCTTTTTTGAAGAAGCAAGGTATTCCCTCAAGATTGAGACTTTATGAATTACCTCCATGTGACGATATAATATTTGCTAAACCACGAATGGAACGATATTTAAGAATATCCACAAAAGTAATCGAGATATTTTTAGATTATGTCGCCAGCGACGATATTCACATTTATTCAATTGATGAATCTTTTTTGGATTTTACCCACTATCTTAATTATTATGGTCAATCAGTCGAAGAAATTGCTAAATCGATTATTATTTCTTTAAAAGAGAAATTAGGATTATATGCTTCTATAGGTATTAGCAATTCTTTATTTACTTCAAAAGTTTCTCTAGATATCGAAGCAAAGACTTCAGCTTCTAGCATCGCGTATTGGAAAGAAAAAGATATTAAAATTAAACTTGCTTCAATTTCACCACTAAGTAAAATGTGGGGAATTGGAAGTCATTTGGAAAAAAAATTAAACGCTCTTGGATTTTATAAAATAGGTGATATACAAAATTCTTCTGCTACTTATTTAAAAAAGAAATTCGGTGTTATCGGAGAAGAACTTTATAATCACGCTAATGGAATTGATACAAGTGATATAAGAGAAAAATATCAACCCATCCAACGCTCTCTTTCAATCGGACAAGTTTTAATGGAAGATTATTATTACAATGATATTTTAATTGTGATTCGCGAAATGAGTGATGATCTTGTTTTAAAAATGATGATCGCAAATGAAATGGGTCAAGTTTTTCATCTTTCTGTTGCTTATTCTCGCACTGTAGGAGGTGGATTTTCTCGCCAAATCAAATTAGATTCTCCAACTTTTGATCAAGATATTATTTTTGAAACTTTCAAAAAATTGTTTGAAAAGTATTATAATAGTTCTCCAATTAGAAAACTATCTCTTTCTATCGGTGGATTAGTTCCACTAACCCACTATCAATTAGATCTTTTTCACTCTCCTAGAGAATTAGAAAGAAAATACGCTTTACAAAAAGTGATTTTTGAAATTAAAAATCGCTATGGCCCATCTAGTATTTTACGTTTAAAAGATCTTACTAACGCTTCAACTGCCAGGATACGGCATCAAAAACTAGGAGGACATAATCGAAAATGAATAATGATCGTGGCATGAAAAAATGGATTCCATTTTACTCTTTAGAAGAAATGCGTGGTTCGTATAAAGATGCTATTAGTAATAAAAATAAAATTAAACGACCCATATTAAGTGATGATCAGATCGAAGAAATAAATCAACAATTATCTATTATTAATAATAATGTAGCAAAAATACACTATTTCGATAATGGAGTGATCAATATAATTACTGGACTATGCAAAATTTACTTTGAAAAACAGATTCTAATAGTTAACGATATTAAAATTGAATTTAAAGATTTACTCAAAATTGAATAATCATTATTTATAAGGTAATGTCGAAAACTCTTTAAAAGTTAGTTTATTTATGTTTTGATATAGATGTAGAGATTGAAATCTACTCGAAGAGAGAGATTTAATTAATTCCCTTTACTTATCAAAACTCTACAGCTCTCTCTTCGATTCCCTTTTAATATTTTAGTGGTGGTCTCACCGCTTTTTTATTATAATGATTTTGGTGATTATATATGGATGTTAAATCATATCGCAAAGAGTCTTTTTACTCTTATACCCTAGGAGCTTTCCCTACTATAGAATTATTAAAAAAACATTCTAAAGATGTCTTAAAGATTATTATTCACTCTTCTTTTAAAAATGAAGAAGTGTTAAATATGATTGCTGATTTAAAAGGTAATAGCGAAGTAATTATCAATGATCGTTTGATAGAAAAACTAACTAAAAAAGAAAATTGTTTTATAATTGGCATCTTTAAAAAATATAAGATGAGATTAGATGAAAATTCTGATCATATTGTACTTCACAATCCAAGCAATATGGGAAATTTCGGGACTATCTTAAGAAGTGCTCTTGGATTTCATATCAAAGATATAGCTATTATTCGACCGGGTGTTGATATCTTTGATCCTAAAGTTTTAAGAAGTGCAATGGGAGCTTTCTTCTCATTGAGCATTGAATATTTCGAAACATATGAAGAGTATATAAAAAGATTTCCAGAACATCAAAAAATCACCTTTATGCTTCAAGCCAAAGAAACCCTTCAACAAAAATCATTTGACAATATTAAAACCTCACTAGTTTTTGGAAATGAAGCGACAGGTTTACCTATAGAGTTACTTGACGATAATAGCGTTTTAATTTCCCATAGCAATGAAATTGATTCACTAAATCTTCCCAATGCGGTAAGTATCGCTCTTTACGAATTTGATAAACAAAAAACTCGCAACTAGTAAAATTGCGAGTTTTTATTTATCCTATTATACTTATGTCATTAAAAAAAGGCATATTTTACTATGCCTTAATTTACTTTCTATTCTTCGACAATGCCGTAGGTTAAGAAACTTAAAACTCTTTCGAATGATAAGTCGTCTTTTCCAACAAGAATAAGTTTGTCTCCACCACGTAATGGAAAATCCGGTCCTGGAGAAGCTTGAGCAGTATTGTCATCTTTTGAGACTACAGCAACGATTGTTGCTTCGGTGTAGTTCCAAAAATAAACTTCACCAATGGTTTTTCCATTAACCCATGAAGAAGCCGGAATTTCAACTTCTGAGAAAACGATTGATTCATTGGTTTGGTATTTGAAGTTATCTAGCATTTCCTCGACGGCTTTTTCAATCTTTTGATTGATATTTTTTGCTTCTTCCATTAATGAAGCGACCGCTAAATAATTTTCTTTAACGGTATTTTTAGATTTCCACTTTTCAGCATATTGTTGTGCTCTCAAAGCTGAATCAACAAAGATACCGACTCCGTGTTTAACTTCAATAATCTTTTCTTCAGCTAAGATATTGACAGCTTTGCGGATAGTTTCTGGTGAAACATTGTAAACTGATGCGAGCATCGATCTACCCTTAAGGATAGTTCCTTCTGGAAATTCACCAGTTAAAATACGTCCACAAATATCATGTGCAATCTTCACATAGCGTGGCATTTTATCTTCCATAGATAATTCCTCCTGTTATGGCTTAATCCTATTATATCTTACTTTTATTCTTTTGTTAAGTTAAAAAAGATTAGAATATCAATTATTTTTATAAGTGCCATTTCTTAGGGCATTTTAAATAGCCTCTAAGTGTCGATAAATTGTTGAAATTATGGTTTAAAACCATTATGATACTAAAGAAAGGAGATTCCAAATGAATACTCTAAAATCTTTATTAAGAAGTTTATTTTCCAATCAATCCGTTGTAAATAATCGTCGTTGTAAATGGTGGTTAGCTATTGTAGTGTTATTACTTTCTTTAGTTATCGCTATTATTCCTACACTTGTTACTTATAACAACATTACCCCCGGTAATATTATTTATGCGACAACTAATAACCAGACATACTGTGTCGACGAAGGATTATATGAATTTGCAAAAAGTAAATCCGGCATAAAAATAACAAACGGAAAATTAGTAGTTCCGGAAGATTTTGATGGCTTCGATTTCTATAAATCATTCTCAGAAAATAACGAAACTGTCAATAGAAAAGTTTTCTCGGTTTATTATTTAAATGTTACCGATGAAGACCAAAATGTTTATACTGAAAAAGTTTCTTCTTTCCAAAAAGAAATCGAAAAAGGTGACGAACATAATATTGTTAACTCCTATATGCTTCTCACTCCAAAATATTTCTATGTTAAAATTTTCCAAATTGGAGTGGTCTATGATAAAGCTAATGACACCCTTGCTGATGCTCATGCTTCCTTCACCGGGATGTTTGAAGGATTAGACAATATTTCATTTGATTCTTTCTATGATGATTCAAGAGATAATTCTTTTAATTATGCTATGTTGAAGTGGTCGACATTATTCAATGATAGTTATCAAAATATTAAAGTCAGAACTATGTTATTCACTTCATTAATAATGGATTTAATGAACATCGCAGTTATTTTAATCCTTTCACTTACTTTATTCTTATTATCGAGGACTAAAAACAATGTTAATGGCATTAGATTAAAATTCTCCGAGGCAATGAGAATAGTATTTATTGCCTCCTTATCTCCTGCAATTTTAACATTATTAATAGGATTTATGATTTCAACTTTCCAACAAATCGGATTCATTCTTTTCTTAGGGTTAAGAATTACATGGTTAGGTACTAAGATTACTGCCGGTCCTGCAGTAGAAAAAAGATAAAAAATCGTTTAAACCATAGCGATAATGCTATGGTTTTTTTACAAAAAAACTTGTCTTCAGACAAGTTAATTTTTATTGAGATTTTTTCCCGATTGCGTAATATTTAACATCTTTTAATTGATATGGATTCAAAACGCCTTTTCCATCAAATACAATTGGTTTTTTCATGTATTCGATAATTTCATCATTTGTAAGTTTTTTGAATTCTTCGCAATCGTTTAAGAATATAGCAGCATCACAAGTCTTAAGCGCCTCATCAAGGGTGTTGGCATAAGCGATTCTTTGATCGCTCTTCATTTTTTTACGGAATGGAGTAGTAGCAACACTATCATAAGCGATAATGCGGCAATCTTCTTTAATGAGTTCTTCTATAACTTTAAATGCCGGTGAACGACGAATATCGATGGTATTTCCTTTGTAAGATAATCCAAGAACCGCGAAGCGCATTCCGGAAATGCTTCCTAATTCCTTTTTCATCTTTTCGATCATTGCATGCGGTCTTCTTTCATTGGCAGAAACCGCGGCATCTAGAATTGTTAAATCGATATCGTTATTTTTAGCTAAAATAGATAACACTTTAGTATCTAATGGCAAAGATGGTCCTCCATATCCAATGCCGGAAGACATATATTTATTACCAATACGTGGATCTAGACCAATACCGACGCTAACTTCTTGAATATCAGCACCAATCGCATCACATAAATCAGCAAGTTCATTAATGTACGACAACTTAACTGCTAGATATCCATTTGAAGCGTATTTGATTAGTTCAGCACTCTCTTGTGAAACAAATAATAAAGGTGCATTAAAATTAGAATATAATTCTTTTAACTTATTATAAGCATCACGAGAAGAAACACCGATAACTATTCTTGCTGGATTCAACATATCTTTCATCGCAGTACCTTGGGCTAAGAATTCTGGGTTACTAACGACATCAATCTTATATTTCTTATTAGTTAATGTCATCATGTAATCTTTAACTTCTTGACATGTTCCAACTGGTACTGTCGAACGAATAACAACAGTTACATCATTCTGAATAAAACGACAAATATCTTTTAATGTTTGATAGAATGTCGTCATATCGCATGGATCATTATCTTTTTCGCTTGTCTCCGTACAAATAAAAATTAGATCAGCACCATATATCGCATCACGAGTTTCGGCAGTAAAGCGAATATTAGCTTCAGACGCTAATAGGGTCTCCTCTAATTTTGGTTCAATAGTATTTACTTCATTTTTTCTTAGAGCAACAATCTTTTTCTTATCTGAATCCAAAGCAAAAACTTGGTTTCCTTTAGATGCAAATCCGATTGCGGTAACTAAACCGACGAATCCCATTCCTACTACTGTTAATTTCAATAAGGTCACATCCATTCCTATATTCTTTTTTATTTTCTCATATTTTTTGAATATTTGCAAGATGGCAACTGCGATAGTAAACCGCTTACAAATACTGACAATTCTCGTCAAATCCTTCCTTCAATGAAATCGATTATTAAATTAATGACTTTTTGATTATCTTCTTCGTTTAAAATTTCATGTCGCATATGTGGAAATACTCTAGCGATAGATGATATTCCATATTTAGAGTAAGTAGTTTGCAGTTTGAAAATTCCTTTTCCATAATTTCCAACCGGATCATCCTCACCACCTAAAATGAGAATTTTAATGTTTTTATCGATTTTCATAAGTTCTTTCTTTTTATGAAGCCTTGCTAAATTTCTCATAAACGAACGAAAGAAATTCGTGCTTGGTACACCTCCGCAATATTCATCTGCAATGTAATGTTGAATATTATCTTTTGAAGCAGAGAGCCATTCAAGTTCGGTATCACCATCTTTAAATTTTTTATTATAGCCTCTGAATACAATTGTATTTAAAAATTTAGAAGGTTTTTCTCCTTTTACAAACAAAGCATGAGTTCTAGAAACTACTCTACCTAATTTGAACAAAGGAGTTGGTCCATTAGTTCCAATCAAGATTACACCATTTAAGATGGAAGTATTATATCTTTCGATAAGAGCTTGAGCAATAAAAGAACCCATTGAATGTGACAATAAAAACAAAGGTCCGCCTTTCAAACTATCTAAAAGTGAATAAAGATTTTCAACACATTTTTCAAAGCCGTCAACTGGCCATACTAAATATCCCTTTTGACAATTCATTCTATGACCTAAGTGATCGATACCATATACATTGTATCCAACTTCATTGAGCTTAAGCGCCAAAGGTTCATATCGTTTAGTGTGTTCACACATTCCATGGGAAATGACTATATTTCCTTTTGCTTCTCCATCAACTAACCACGAATTTCCATATAAGGTTTCACCGCGTTTGTTAATTAATTCAAACTCTTTGAAAGACATTGTTAAAATCTCCTTTATGCCATATAATTAAGTAAGTTTATTTTAATATAAATTTATCACTTTAACAAGGAGGGACTAAAATGGAATTTTGGAAATTCATCATTGTCGCAATCGTTCAAGGAATAAGTGAAATTTTACCGATATCTTCTTCGGGTCATATCTTAATTGTTGAGAATTTACTAAATATGCAAACAGATTTAACTTTAGCAATTTTCTTACATTTTGGATCTTTGATGGCGGTGCTTGTTTACTATTTCAAAGATTTATGTACCATAGTTAAATCGGTATTCTTATTTGTCTTTAAAAAGAATCGCGAAGAAGAAGTGATATTTAATTCAAAACTATTTTTGTACCTCGTAATCGCTTCTATTCCAGCGGGAGTTCTCGGTTTACTCTTTAATGACTTTATCGAAGAGACGTTATCTGGCCTTATCTATGTCTTTATTTTCTTATTGATTACCGGTACCTTATTACTTATCAATAAAAAACTTAATCGCGAAAGAGAGTTAAAAGAAATGAAAGCAATAGATGCTTTAGTGATTGGGTGTTTTCAGGGAATCGGTATATTACCTGGTATTTCTAGAAGTGGCATCACTATTTTTGGAAATAAAGTTCGCGGATTTAAGAATGAAGATTCTGCTCGATTCGCTTTCTTAATGTTTATTCCCGTCTCTTTAGGTTCCTTTTTATTAGAAGTAGTTAAAATGTTTAAACCTGACGCTCCAGGCATCAACCAAAACGAAATTGTCATGTATATTGTCGCCATTATCATCAGTGGACTTACTACTTTCTTATCATTAAAATATATCTTTAATATCATTAAAAAAGGCAAATTACATTACTTTGCCTTCTATTGTTATGCAGTTGGTGTTGTTGGTCTAATCGTTTTATTAGTGCAACATCTTATTGGCTAATCACCATAATCAGAACCGCGAGATTTATCCTCTACAAAGATTCCTAATTTATCGAGAAGGTCATAGATGGTTAATTCCACTGCACCTTCTTTTTTTGTGATTAGATTTTCTTCATCACCAGCAAAAATGACAATTGGATATTGATCGCTCACTCGATTAATTTCATTTACAATAGTATCTACGCTATTAGGATGATGAAGTAATATTAATTCAAATTGGGTATTAAACATCGGCTCTATATAGAATATATTACCATTATCTTTTATAAAACATCTTGAAAATGGATTTAATTTATCTTTTATTTCTCTTAAATTGCTAAAATATTTAAACAGTGACATAAAATATTACCTCGCTTTTTATATTAATGTTTTATCGCTAAATTAACAATTAAAAATTGACCGTGAGTGATACGATTCGTAAAATAAAAGAGTTAGAGGTATTTAAAATGAAAAGCAAATATTTGATTACGTCCGATATGGATAATACTTTGTTAAAAACAAATAAAGATATTTCATTTAAAACCAGATTTGAACTTCGTCGCCTCGTTCGTGAAGGTCATCATTTTTCGTTGAATACAGGTCGTCCATATCAAGCCACTCTAACTCAATATCATCAACTAAAACTTTATAATGAGCCTATTATAGTCAATAATGGTGCCGCAATCGTTTTTTTAAATAAAAATAATAAAATAGAAAAGTCAATTACTTTCCCAATAAAAAGAGAGTTTGCAATTAATTTTCTCAAAAAGATAAAAGCTTATTTAAAATGCGCATTTGCTAGTTCGCTACAAACAATTTATATGTACAACAGAGAGTTTATCCCATTTTTTATTATTCATTTACACGAAGATATTCGAGTCCTAGAAGGTCCTTTAGATGAAACGATTGATGAAGATTTACTATCTATCGAACTTAACATCAAAGAAGAATACATTGATGAAGTTAATCAAATATTAGAGCAAGAGGAATTCAAATATGCTTTTTCAAAAATTTTTTGGGGCAAGTTTAATGATGTCTATTCAATTCAAATATCAAGTCCTGAATCAGGAAAAGGTAAAGCAATGTTATATCTTGCTGATTACTATGGCATTGCTCACGAAAATACTATCGCCTTTGGTGATAATTTAAACGATAATGAAATGATTGAAATGGCCGGAATTGGGGTAGCAATGAATAATTCTCGTGAAGAGACAAAAAAAATCGCTAAGTCTATAACCACTTACGACTTTGATCACCATGGTGTGGCACATTTTTTAAAAAAACATTTTAAATCCATTAAATAATTTTTTTATATCTTTCAACTGCTTCTTCATCTTTTACACTAGCTACATTTGCTTTTATATTTAATATGCAACCTGGATAAATGGCTTCACATAGATCCTTGGCGATACTAGCATCAGAAGTAACATTTTTATTTCCGATAACAAGAAGGCGTTTAGCGATATCTTCAACCTTTTTAGTAAGTAGGTATAATTCATAAGGAACTTCGCTTGCATCTTTTGATGCTTCTTCAATTCGATTTTGTTCTTTACTGCGATATGCCTCCATTAACGCATTAAAAGCGATGCCATCCAAATCGATTAGTTCATGTGCTCTTTTGCTATAGGTTTCTAATTCCTTAGATATTTCTTCGACTTCAACACAATGTTCTTCATATCCTTTTTTACCTATAGTAAAATTGGCGCACATCAAGCATAAAGAACAAGCTAATTCAAGAGTTAAAGCAAGGACTGAACCACCGCCCGGGACACTTTTTTTAGCTTTTAATTCATTAGCGTATTCTTCAATTGTCATATTAGAAAAATTCATATTTTTTTCCTCCTATATTTCGCATCTTTGAGTATCTCTTCTAATGTTAATTTTCTTTTAATATCTATTTTTATCCCCAGAGATTTTAAAGAAAAGTATTTTTGATTTAAAATTCTCTTCGAAAAAACTTTTCTTTTAAACAACTCCTTTAAAAGAGTATCAGCGACATAATACCCTAAAGAAATGTATTCATCAATTTTCTCTTGATTGAAATCAATCATGTTAATAGTTGGTGAATTTAATAAATTTTCGTCCATAAAATCTACTACGGGAATACTGAGAGATTTAAATCTTTCGATTGAATGAGATGATGATAATGGTATTACAAATATCCAATCAAGTTTATACTGCAATAATGGCGTAACTGGAACACTATCAGATTTTAAAGCATCGGTATATAAATCGTAATCGATTTTCACTCGATCAAAAATATATGGAATAGCACTAGAAGCCGTTAAATATTGGACTAATTCCATTTCTGATTTATAGTTTACCAAAAAATACTTTGCTTCGTATTCTTTTTTTAATTTTTTCTTTTTTATTTTACTACTTGCAAAATAAATCGGTTTTTTAGTTTCCACTAATTCTTCTAAATTATAATTGCAAAGCATGATTTCTTTTAATCCTTGAGTTGAAAATATTCCTCTTCCTTTTACTGGAACACGAGATCGATAATTGTCTTTTAATGTTAAAACAATATCATTGGAAATATATCGCCACACTCGATAGGTCTTTATTAAATCACCATCAAGAAATGCAAGAGCCATTAAAGATCCAATTGAAGCACCACTTATAGCTTTAATATGACGATATAATCCATATTTATACAGCGCAAAAAAAACACCTAATTGATAGGCACCTCGCGCACCGCCTCCACCTAAAACTAAACCGACTTTTGCCATTTTTTCCTCCGAAAAACTTCAAGATAAATCAAAAAATGTGCCATAATATAGTTTATGCAATATAGTCAATCTAAATAAGTTTACGCTTTTGTATTATTTTTAAACTAAGTTATTGTTTAATATTTTGCAATCAATTATAATATTTAAACGATAAGGAGGTTTTTGACAATGCAAAAATCTAAAGAGAAAAATGGCTTACCAATATATTTACTTTGTGCTTTGATACTCGGAATATTAACTGCTGTAACTATCTTTTTACCAGCCATTTATTATACAAAAGGAAATTCCGGTATTATCGGATATGTAGTTGCGTTTGGTGGCGTTGCAGATATCAATGGTTCTAAATCATTATTCTTTAACTGGGGCGCAACACTTGGATATCTACTTCCAGTCATTGCTGGTTTGCTTGCATTCTTCGTCGGTAAGAAAAGCAAATTCTTCACTGGAATCTCAGCATTTTTATTCTTACTTTCCGGTATTTTGCTTTTCTGCAATGTAAACTTATTTCTAACAACCTGCTATGAACACTTTGTCAGTAACACTTCCGCTTTTGAGCCACATCTCATTCTTGGTTATGGCGCTTGGATTGGCGGTTTCTTATCAATGTTCGCTTTTATCGCTTGCGTTGTTGATATTGTCAAAAGTAAACTTAACTAATTAAATTATAAATTCAATTCCCTTCGCTAGAAGGGATTTTTTTTATCTTGATAAATTAATAAGTTTTTTATAGGAAGCTGTTAATTGATTCATCATTGTTTCTAATTTATAAGTTTTATTATAGATAATCATATATAGTTGCGCTATTGACGGATCATTTTTGTAATTATATTGACTTAAGTTGTGAGAGGCTATTTGTTCATTATAAATGGCTCGTTGATAATAAGTAGAATATATCTTATTAAGTGATAATTTATTGATTCTTCCAGTTCTAACTAAACTTAAATAACTTTTTTGTGCTTGAGTCAACAATGTTAAAGTTAATCCGATATGCTTAGTGTAAGTTACAAAGTATGGATTAGAATGAAAGATGGCATTTTTATTAGCAATTTTAACATCAGCATTAATGAATCTTATCTGATCTCTCACCGCTTGTAACATCCATGTTACTTGATTAATAATTTTTGACATCTCATCCATTGAGAAAACTCCTAATTTCTTGATAACAGTACTTAACTCCGTCATCACTAAGACGATGTGAACTTAAAAGATAGTTTTCATAATTATTTAAATTTATAACATTTAACTTAAAATCTTCTTGAAGTGAATCTAATATATTAATCGCAGCACTAAGTAATGATTTCATTGTTCTCTTACCTTCGCCATCAAGAACTAGAGGATTATAAGGTAAGATAAAAATTATCTTACATTGTTCGTTTATCTCTCTAATTTCATCTAAAATATGATATAGATAATAACAGACTAGTTCCATTTGTCCTTCTACAACATTTTCTTCATAGATAATTTCTCCACCACTTACTCTAATCGCATTTATAATGTCATATGCCCCGACATTTAGAATAATCACGGCACTATGTTCAATCGCTTGTAAAATATGAGTCTCAGTTGCTAAATTCATTGCGTCTTGCTCGATGAGACGGTAAAGATTTGAACTTGTCATTTTCTTTTGAGAAAAACTCATGTCGACATTGATTTTGTCGTTCTCCTCGATCAACCTTGATACACTGTAAGTACTACTTTCTAAAGGTGTACCTAAATATAAAATGCCTTCTAATTTAGTAGTGCAACCACTGAGAAAAACTAAGCTCAATATAATCACAAAGCTTAATATTTTTTTCATTTTACATCATCTCCAACAATTGACATCTTGCCACCTAATTTTAGAATTTTTTCTACAAAATCTTCATATCCACGTTCGAAATATTCAATACCCTTTACTTCGCTTATTCCATTAATATTTAATGCAATAAACACTAATGATGCGGTAGCCCTTAAATCCTTACCTTCCATTTTCGCGTGATGAAGTTCATTATCTCCATTAATGATAATATTATGATTGATGCGCTTGATTACCGCGCCGCATTTTTCTAATTCGGCTAAATGCGAAAAACGATCTTCGTAAATCATCTCTTTTATCAAATGAATTCGAGGAACTGTTAAAAGATAAGATGTCAATAATGGTTGTAAATCACTTGGAAAAGATGGATATGGACCAGTTTCAACCGTCACCGGTTTAATACTTTTAGTTTTATTTATTCTCATTGTCTCTTTTTCATATTGATAATCGACATTTAATTCGTCTAAAATATCAAACAAACTTTCTAAATGTTTTTTTTCAATATGATGTATTGTTAAATCTTTACCGAGTGAAGCTCCTAAAAGAATAAATGTTCCTGCTTCAATACGATCTCCAATTACATTAAATGTAGTTCCTTTTAATTGATGTCTCTCATCAATTAAAATAACATCCTCATTATAAGAAATTTTAGCACCCATCATTTGAAGCATTTTAATAACTTCAAAGACCTCCGGTTCTTTTGAGTAGTTTTCGATTGTAATCGTTTTATTAAGACTTACAGCATAAAGAAGAGCATTGATAGTAGCGCCCATAGATATTCGCGGAAATCTCAGATAATTATTTAGTGTTTCAGTCGCTTTAAATTCATATATGCCGTCGCAAAAAGAAATATTAACGCCCATTTCTTTAAGTGCAAATAAATGTAGATCAATTGGTCTTGTTCCTAATTTACATCCTCCAGGAGGTACAACTTTCATATCTTTTAAACGCCATAAAAGCGCCCCATAAAAATAATAGGAAGCACGAAAGTGTTTCATTTCTTCAAAAGTTAAATCACATTTTATTAGTTTATTACTTTTAATAGTCAAAGTATGATCAACAAATTTAACATCAACATTTAATTTTTTTAAAATCTCAATTTGTTGAAAAATATCTTTAATTCGTGGAACACCACGTAAAACCACTTTATCTTTAGTAAGAAGTGAACATGGAATAAGTGCTAAAGCAGCATTTTTAGAGCCACTTATTGTCACTTCTCCACTTAAAGTATGTCCACCTTCAATACAAAAACTTCTCATAAGATCACCTTTTAAATCTTATGAATTGGGTAATTCTTTTTATTACTTAAAGAGTATATGTATCCGCTCTTTTTCTATCAACAAACAAATTGCAACATTTATGTATAATTTGTTTTTTAAATATTTTTTTAATTTTAAAGACCTACATTGCTTTTCACTCATAGTTATTGTGGCAAAACATGCAAAAGCATTTAATAATTTACTAAAATATAATACCTGACTTTAGGCAGGAACCCAAAAATATAGTGTTACATCAATCAAAAAACAAATCAGCATTGAGAATA
>CANQEO010000015.1 GCA_947595215.1 uncultured Bacilli bacterium | reverse complement strand
TATTTATTTATAAATAAGTAATTTATCCAAAATATTCTCTTATCCTAAATTTTATAGTGCTAAATCCTAAAAACGGGCTTCAATACAAAAACTTCTCATAAGATCACCTTTTAAATCTTATGAATTGGGTAATTCTTTTTATTACTTAAAGAGTATATGTATCCGCTCTTTTTCTATCAACAAACAAATTGCAACATTTATGTATAATTTGTTTTTTAAATATTTTTTTAATTTTAAAGACCTACATTGCTTTTCACTCATAGTTATTGTGGCAAAACATGCAAAAGCATTTAATAATTTACTAAAATATGGTATAGTTCACATACGATAAGGAGGTAAACATGATTAGCAAAAAACTAGCTCGTGATGTATTAAATACTGCTCTTCAAAGTGGCGGAGACTTCGCTGAAATTTACCTTGAAGAAAATTTTTCTAACTCTATTACGCTCGACAACGGCAAAGTCGAATCTGTCAATTCTGGAATTACCTATGGCGCTGGAATTCGTATCTTAAAAAGATTTCAAAGTGTTTATGGATATACCAACGATCTTTCAAGAAAAGGTTTGATGCATTTAGCAGATACTTTGTCTCATTCTTATGATGGTGAACGCATTCTTACTGTCGACAATATTAAAAAAGTCCGCATTGAAAAAAAACATCAACCGAAAGTACCATTTAATTCTATTTCTACTGAGGATAAAATCGCTCGGATGAAAGAAACTTCTGAAATCATGGAAAACTTTGATAAAAAGATTGTCCGTGCTTCAGTAAGTTATTCAGATACTACAAAAAAAGTTGTTATCTTTAATTCTGAAGGAAAAGAATTTGATGATGTAAGAGTAAGGGGTCGCATCTACTTGATGTGTGTCGCATCTAAAGAAGGTGCTATTGAAACTGGTGGTGTGGGACCCGGTGCACAAAAAGGCATGGAATTCTTCGATGAAGAAATAGATTTAAAGGCAATGGCTAAAGAAGTTGCAGAAACTGCTTTATTGATGCTTGATGCTGAAGAATGCCCATCCGGAAAAATGCCCGTCATTATCGGTAATGGCTTTGGAGGAGTTATCTTCCACGAAGCTTGCGGACATCCACTTGAAGCAAGCGGTGTTGCCCGTGGACTTTCAATTTTCTCCGGAAAAAAAGGTCAACAAATCGCTTCACCAATTGTATCAGCGGTTGATGATGGAACTATCGAAGGTGGTTGGGGTTCGGGAAATATTGATGATGAAGGAAACAAAACACAACGCACATTGTTAATTAAAGATGGAATTTTAAATGACTACTTAATCGACAATTTTTCGGGACGTAGAATGGGGCTTAAAGGTAATGGATGTACTAGACGTCAAAATTATCGCTACGAACCGACATCAAGAATGTCTAACACTTTTATTCTTCCTGGAAAATCTACGCCTGAAGAAATTATTGCGGCCACAAAATTCGGTCTTTACGCCAAATCATTAGGCGGCGGATCTGTCAATCCTACCACAGGTGATTTCAACTTTGCATGTACCGAAGCTTACATCGTTAAAGATGGCAAAATCGCATATCCAGTAAAAGGAGCAACTTTAATTGGTTCCGGTAAAGATGTTTTAATGAAAGTCGATATGGTCGGAAATGATTTAGCTCGTGCTCAAGGAATGTGTGGCGCTTCTTCTGGTTCCATTCCAGTCGATGTTGGACAACCAACTATTCGCTTGAGCGAAATGACAGTTGGCGGTAGAGGAGGAGTGATTAAATAATGAATTACAATGTTTATTTTGATTTAGCTAAAGAAGAAGGCATCGATGCATTAGAATTATACATCATAAAAAAATACAATCTCGCTATTTCTCTTTTTCAAGGTGAAATTGAACAATTCACTACTTCAGATACTTATACTCTCGCAGTTCGCGGTATCTACAATGGCAAAATGGGTTATGCTTACTCCGAAAAAAACGATAAGACTACACCTTACTACTTAATTGACCAGATTAAGGAGAACGCTAAAGTCATCGATGGCGATTACGTTCCTACCATTTTTGAAGGATCAGAAAAATACTTTAAGAAAAATGTATATAATCCAAAGGTTGAAAAAGTTCCTACTGAAACTAAAATTGCATTATTAAAAGAAATTGAAAATGGTGTTAAAGGCAGTGATTCAAGAATTACTGAAGCTACCGTTTCTTATGAAGAAAGCACTGAAGAAGTCTCCATATTAAATTCTTACGGACTTAAACTTCGTAATAAATCTAACTATCTTGTAGTTTACGCTGATGCAGTTGCTGTCGATGGTGAAGAAACTAAAACTAATTACGCTTTAAAAATTTTCACTGACTTTGATGAAGTTGACCCTGATGCCATAATTAAAGAAGCTGTTGAAAACACATTATCTCAATTTGGTGGCAAACCATGTCCATCAGGAAAATATAAAACAGTTTTATCACCAAAGGTCACTGCTTCATTACTCAAATTCTTCTTAGTGAATGTCGAAGCTGAACAAGTTCAAAAAAATACATCTTTATTGAAAGACAAGTTAAATGAAATAGTTTGCTCTAAAAAACTGACAATCGTCGAAAATCCGTTAACTAAAAATGCATTTTTCCGTTATTTTGATGATGAAGGGGTTGCAACCTACAATAAAAAAATTATTGAAAAGGGCATTTTAAAAACATTTTTATATAACTTAGAGACCGCGAAAAAAGATCATGTTTTATCTACAGGAAATGGTTATAAAGAATCTATCGGCGGAAAAGTCGGAATTGGAAATGTCAATGTCGTTTTAAAACCGGGTCGTAAATCAGAACAGGAATTATTTGAAATGGTTGGCGACGGAATCTATATTACTGATGTTCAAGGGTTACATGCCGGAATGAATTCTAAATCTGGTAACTTTTCATTACAAGCAGCAGGTTATTTAATTAAAAATGGTCAAAAAGCCGATGCCGTATCACTCATCACAATTGCTGGAAACTTATTTACTCTATTTATGGATGTTAAAGAAGTAGGTTCAAATCTGGAATTACAAACTAGTTCAATGTCTACTCCATCCTTATTGATTAAACAATTATCAATTTCTGGTTCTTAATAACCGAACAAAATTAGATAATAAAAACAGTTCGTCATATCAAACGACGAGCTGTTTTTTTCTTTATATAGTTTTTATTCTTCACTGAAGATTTCTTCTTCTAATTCGTATAATGGACGATCCTGAACTTCTATTAATACTCTTCCTAAATATTCTCCGATAATTCCTAAAAATAATAGAATAAAACCTGCAAAAAAACCAAAACACCCTATTAACGCCAAAGTTCCATTTGGCAAATTTATAAAGGCCATCGTAGTCCCTGTCGTAGTAAGAATGTCAAAGATTAAGAAGATTAAGGACATTAAGCCGAAGACAAATGCAAATATAAAGCCAAAGATAAATGAATATCTTAATGGTAGCATTGAAGATGATGTTATCGAATCTCCTGCTAAACGGAACATAGCCTTATAGTTATAATGAGTATGTCCGGCCGGTCTTTCCTTACGAACAAATTCAACTTCTGTCGTTTTAAATCCGGCATAGGGAATTACTACTCTTAAAACACGATTTTTTTCTCTTAAGGCATTGATACGATCAGCGACTCTTCTTGAAATTAGACGATAATTTCCAACATTTTCTGGAATTTTAATTTTACGAGATAACTTGGCAATAACTTTATAAAACCATTCCGCTGTTTTTCTTTTCAAAAATCCGTCTGTTTTACGATTTACTCTTTTTGCATTAACTACTTCATAACCTTCTTCATACTTCTTTAGTAATTGAGTAATCAATTCCGGTGGATCTTGTAAGTCAGCATCCATAACGATAAGGGCATCTCCTGTAGCGTGCTTAATTCCTGCCGCTACAGCGGATTCATGACCAAAATTTCTAGAAAATGATACAATGTGAAGGTTTTTTTGCTCTTTTCTTTTTTCTTTAAGCCACGCTAATGTATTATCGCCACTTCCATCATTAACAACAACTATTTCAAACCTATAGTTATTAATCGAATCTAATACTTTGTTGATAGCATCGAAAAAAATTGGAGCCATTTCTTCTTCATTGTACATTGGTACAACAATTGATATTTTTTTCATATAGTTTTTACCTCACATCTTCTCCCAGAATCGCATATGTGTTTAAATCATAATAATTTCCATTGAAGAATCTTCTTCCTCTTTGAACGCCTTCAAATTGAAATCCACATTCCAATAGTATTTTATCCGATAACTCATCTTCTTTTTTTAATTTTACCTGGATGCGATGCAAATTATGTTCTTCAATTAAATATTTTGTAACAACTCTAATGGTATCTTTTAAAGCGTTAGTATGAAAATATCTTGATCCTATCCAAAAGTCGATACTGCAGATTCTATCTTCAGGATATAAATGTTTAATTGAAACTTCACCGATAATTGTTTTTGGATCTTGTTTTGAAACAATCGCCCAAACCAAGAATGTATGATTATCATACAAAGGAACCGATTCTAAAAGTCTCATTGCAATGTCATCGACATCGATCCTTTCAGTGACAAAAAAACGTTGACTAACTTTATTGCTTGCTAATAATTCGGAAATTTTAACAGCATCGCGAACAGTTAGTTTTCTTAACTTGATTTTTTCACCTTCTAGCGAAGATAAGTCTATATATTTTTTCTTTCGTTTAAATGCTTTTTTAAATGGTCTCATAACAATCTCCACATACAATTGAATTATAACACATTTTCTTCACTGCACGATATTATTTTTTCTTTATTAAGATGGTGTAAGACTCTCTTTTTATAATACGTAAGTTTTTTTAGTTAAAATTTTGAAATTACAGCAGAAAATTTATGGGTTTTAACATGAAAAAAATCACTTATAGCACATATTTTTTAATTTCAAAATTCGATGTTCTAAATTTTTTACTAAGAGCAGTTTTATTTTTCTTTTACCTATGGTAAAATATAAAACAAGATAGGTGATTATTATGAACAAAAACACAAATGCAGATCTATGGATAAAGAAATTGGAAGATGACGTTGTTGATACCCACGTTGTCAATTTCAAATTAACGGATAAGAATTCCGTTAGGATTACGAACGAAGATTACGAAAAGGTATTTAAACTTTTACTAAGCAAAGAAAAAGTTAAAATATCCGATAGTTACTTTGACGAAAAAAACGACAATACAACTCTCTATAATCTTGTCTCACAAGCACGCGATACTTATGAATCGCATTCGGTTCATACTTTATATGCAACATTCGGATTGCTTGACTATTACAAGGATTACAACAAAGAAGTACTCGCTTCTGCACCACTTGTTTTTGTCCCTGTTAAACTCGTTGAAGAAAACGGAAAATGTTACATCAGCAGCGTCAATAAAGAGATTAGACTTAACGATGCTTTAATTTTCAAGATGTTAAAAGAAAAAAAAGTATCGTTAGAATATCCACTCGATAAAAATTTCTCTCTTTCTGAATACTTATACTATGTCGCAGTTAAAGTTCAACCATTAGGTTTTTCTGTCAACAATGGATGCTTCTTAACACGTTTCGATTTAAACTATCACGATAAGAGAGTATTTGCAATGGATCACATCGCAAACATTTCTAATACTAACATCGTTAAGAATTTAACATATTTCAATAGCGAATTCTTCAATTTCAAAAAGACCGACAAAACTCGTATTAATAGTCGCTATCTTGCTTTGCTTGATACTGATTTTGATGAATATCGTATCGTTAAGAAAATCGCCGCAAGAGAAAATTTATTTGTGCGCACTTCAAGCAAAGTTAACAAACTTCATTTATTAGAAAATTCCATCGAAGCTTTCTTACTCAATAGCAATAAAGTTCTTGTTGCTTATGAAAATCAAGAGCAATATAAAGAACTTAAAGAAATGATTGAAAAATCCGCCTTTAAAGCTCATTATCTCGATTTAAATTCAGTTAATACTGATAAGAAAGAATTATTATTATCTCTTACCGATTATGATCGTTATGTGACCACCGCACCGTTTAATACCGAGTATCTTGGCGATCATTTAAAAGAATATTACGATTTAAAAAATCGCTATAAACAATTAATCAATAGTTTAAGAGTCAGTAATCCATCTTTAAATATTTCTCTTAATAAAATGCTAGAGCAATATTATCGTTTCTATAATCATCCGGATATTAATTTAAACATTTCAAACATCTCTCGTATCGATGATGTGAAACTTACCATTTACATGAGAGCAATTGAAAACTTTAAAACAGCTGCATCGCATTTGAATGGATCAATCAAAAGTCACCCATTTTATGGTTTCTCAAGATCGACAATGTTAAAGGAAGATTACGTACCTCTTCGTAAGAGTATACTCACATTATCTGAACAAATTAAATATTTACAATCCTATATTAACACGTTAAATAGTCGCTTCGGTTTCCCTGTTGCTAAAACTTTGAAACAATTAAAAGCCGAATTGAATATGTTAACCATGTTGAGAAATAAAGAAAATTGCCCATTATCATGGTTCAACGACGAAAATCTTGACAAGAACTTCCAAAATGTTCTCGATGTTCAAAAATCTATTAATACAAATAAAGAACGCGAAAAAGAGCTTGAAAATTCTTATGGTCGTGAAGTATTTAAAATTTCTGATGACCAAGTTCAAATTTTTGTCACAAATTCATATACCCCAAAAGATATTGCTGCTGTTAATGTAATACTAAGCAAAAATCATCGTTTAAACGAACAACAAATGATCGAAATGATGATTACGCTAGATTCATATCGTACTAAAGAACGCGATATTGATGATAGATTGTCTAAGATTCCCTATAGTTTCAAGTCTTTTTATCACAATCGCTGTTTCGATATCGAAGTAATTCGCAAATATATCAAAAATATTCTTGAATATCGATATAATGTCAAATATTTGGAAAACGCCGGAATCGACTTATCTAAATTTGATTTAATGGCTCTTGAGGACGCAACTAAATATCAAAACTTAATGAAATTTAGAAGTTCACTTCAAAAAAAGTTCAATGAGACTTTAGATCATGTTGAAATTCTTCAATCATATTTTGATGAAAATACTTGTAATTTCGGCGAAATCGAACTCAAAGATTTCTACCATCGTATGATTAAAGCCTCTAATAACTTCTCTTCAATTAACGACTACCTAGATCTCTACCTCGCACGCGTTAAATTAAATAAGATGATTGATGGTTTGGGTGATCAATTATTCGACATCGACTTAGCCAATGAAAGCGAATCAATTTTCTTAAAAGCTTTCTATCGTCAAACTATCGAACAATTAGCTAAAGAAAATCCATTATTAAAAGAATTCTCATTCATTGATTTCATTGAAGAGATGAAAAAGAATGATGAATTAAGTGAAAAACGCGATCTAGTTATCGATAGCTTATTGAACAACAATGTTCAAAAATACCTTCACAATAACGGTTTGAACCTTAAGAAATTTGAAGCCAAATACGCGAGCACAAATTATGAAAATGCTGATAGAATTCCACTTAAATCATTAACTTATGAGACTCGCGATAGTATCTTTAATCTTAAAGGATTAATTCTTTGTCCAATCAATGAAGTTCAAACACTTCTCAACAATGAAACATATCATTTCGATGGTGCATTTGTATTACCAACGCACGATACAATGATGAAAGATGTCTTATCTATATTTGCTCTCGCTGATCAATATATTGTATTTGATGATAACTACATTAAAGGTAACTTAAGTGATCAAAAATTTGAAAAACCAGTTAGAGATTCATTAATTGATTCTGCAAGTAAATGTTTCGAAACAGTTAATTTCTTAAGTAAAGCTTATGAAACTAGCGGACTTTCATTAAAAGCTAATGCCACTGAATTCAAAACTTATCTCTTTGACCGCCTTGAAAAAGATGGATTTGAGATTATTAAAGATGCAAAAACTGAAACCGGCTTTATCGATATCCTCGTGCGTCCGGTAAATTCTCGTCGAGCAGTCGCTATTTGTATTGATCGTTTACTTTCACATTCACTCGAATCCTCTTTAAAATCGATTCAAATGTCTGAAAAAGAAATTCGTGATTTGAAATACATTCCATATCGTATTATACCAATCTTCTTCTTCCTTAATAGTGATGAAGAATACAATAGACTTAGACACTTTATCATTGTTAATACCGACTTAAACGGCACGATTAAACGAAAGAAAGTAACTAATAAACTAGCAATGGAAGTTTTATTCGATCATTACATTTCACCACGTGAAACTTATTATATGATTGATGATAAGATGCATAAATCTTTGTCGGAGATTGTTAAGATTGTAATCGAACAAACTGCACCTGTTAATAAAGGTTATTTGCTCAAAGTATTTAGCAACGATGATGATGCAGTCGAAAGAATTCTTGAGGAAATGTTAAATGAACAATTAATCGCTATTAAAGATGACTTCATTTATGTTATTGGTCGTAACATTGAATTTAGAATTGTCGAAAGAAATACTAAAGAATTTAGACCGATTGATAGTGTTTCTAATATCGAACTCAAATCGGCTATTACAAAGATTGTTCTCACCTTCAAAGAAATAGAGGAAGATACAGTTGTGAAGATGATTCTCCTCTCCCTCGGTTACAAAAAGGCTCCAGAAAGTGCTTATAATAAGTTAGTCGAATTGGTTGATGCATTAGCTGCTAAAGAACGCATTATTAAGCGTGATAACGTTCTCTATAAAGAATAAAAATTAAAACAGCGCGATATGCGCGCTGTTTTTTTTGTTTTATCTTCCCTTCCTATAGCAAAAAAATTATACTAGTAATTATTATACTCTTAAGCATAAAAAGTATAGTTTTGATAATAAGCTATACTTTTTTTATTTATTAATATATAAAATTCCAATTGTTCCTCGACCACAATGAGATGAAATAACACATCCAGCACGAGTAATCATTATTGTTTTAGAATCAATAATCTTTGATAATTCATCATATAAATATTTTGCACTATCATCTGCTAGTGAATGAGTAATCATCACACAATCCGTATCGATATTTGGATAATCTTCTTTAAAAATATTCAATAATTCATTTAAAGCGTTTATCGTCTTACCTCTCGGTTTTCTATAGACTTTCATACCGCCATCGATAACTCGAATTATCGGTTTTATTTTAAGTCCGCGCCCAAAGAAATAAGTAAGCGATGAGCAACGACCACCTTTATATAAATAGTCTAAAGTTTCAATTTCAAATTGAGATCTCACATTAGGAACCAATTCTTTCAATTTTTCTAAAATCTTTTCCGGTTCTTCTCCGCTTTCGTTAAATTTCACAGCTTTTAATATTTGAAGACCGATGCCACTGGATAGATTATAAGAATCATGTACTAAAACTCTATTATCAAAATCATCCGCGGCAATTTTTGCATTTTGAATTGTCGAAGAAAATTTACTGGATATACCGATGAAAAGTATTTTTTCATATTCCTTTAAATATTTTTCAAATATAATTTTAAACTCTCCGATAGAACAAGCAGCAGTTTTTGGTAAGAGATTAATTTCATCAACCTTTTGATATAGTTCCGGAACAGTCAAATTTACTCCATCATCATAACTTTCTTGATTAAAAGTAACGTGTAATGGAATTATATCAATTTCATGCTCTTTTAAGTACTCCGGAGTTAAATCACAAGTTGAATCGGCAAGAATTTTTAGCTTTTTCATAATCTTTTCCTCATTTAAAATTTTAATACTTTTGAGGTCGCTAACGCTAGTGCACCCGGACCGATATGGCATGCGACACTTAATGATAATGGATCGACATCGACATCATAACCTGGAAATGCTTTTTCAACTTCTTCTTTAAAAACCATCGCAGCTTCTAAATCGTAAGTATAAGCGATATGAAGTTTAAATTGATTTTCTTCACTGACATGGAATCTTTCTTCAAAATCTTTTTTCATCGCCTCAATCATAATTTTTTTAGCTTGCTTCATACCTAAAGGTTTAGCATATGCATCTAATTTTCCACCTTGAATTTGAAGACAAGGTTTAATTTTCAACAAAGATCCTAATGTAGCAGCCGCCGGAGTTACACGACCACCTTTCTTAAGATATTTCATGGTATTAACAGTAATATAAATACTAGCTTCAAGTTTATCTTTCATCAAGGCATCATGAATCTCTTTAGCATCATATCCTTTATTCGCCATTGCTCGAGCTTCATAGACAGATTGTTTCATAGTTACTGATATTTTTTGATTATCGACAACATAAACTTTATTGGGATAATCAGCCGCTAAAGTAAGTGCGGTCGCGCATGATGCCGATAAACCACTAGACATTGGAATATGAATGATTTGATCATACTCCTCAAGGAGTTTGTCCCATAGTTCTAATATTTGTCCTATCGCCGGCTGTGAAGTGATTACATTGGCATTTTTTTCAAGAAGTTTATAAAACTCCTCTTGTGAAATAGATATTTCTTCAAACAACTCTTCGCCGTCAACCATAAACGGCATCGGGATTACGACAATACCTACCTTCTTTCCTTCTTCGATTGTGATTCCACTGTTACTATCAGTGACAATAGCGATCTTGCTCATATAAATTACCTCACAATTTTTTTAGTAAATTATAACATTAAAATGAAACAATATCAATTATGTCAAAATTTTAATTAAAAAGGAGAACCAGAATATGAACATAAACAATCAATCCTTGCACTCTACAAAAAGTTTCAGTGCTTTCCTATTTGGTTTATCAGCAAATGAATTAGTAACTCTAGGTTATGCTATCGGGATTTTGATTGGTCAAGGATTAACTATAGATGAACAAGATTCTTTAGGTAACTTTTTAGATTATGTTGGTGAATTATTGTTAACTATGAACTCACAAAATGCTCTTATTCAAGGTCGTTTAAATAGACAAAACAATTTTAATAATTTTAATGGCTTTTAATTAAAAATTCTGTTTTTTAAAACTCGGTACTAATAATTCATGAATAACTAAAGGGAAAGCCGATAATAAAATTAACCACACCCATTCATAAGCATCAAGACTAATTGTCTTAAAAAAATCGATGAAAAATGGAACTTCCGTAACTAAAAGTTGTAAAGCTAAACCAACCACAAAGGCAATAAGCATCAATAAGTTACCTTTTTTAAACACATTAAAGAAACTCTTTTTAACATTTGACATTCCAATCATATGAAATAATTGTGAAATACCAAGTGTTGTAAAAGCATATGTACGAGCTTTTAATAATACCTCTTCCTCTAGCAAAATGCGTTTTATTTCTTCGATTATCGTTCCATTACCAATTAATTTAAATAAATCAGCTTCCTGTCCTAAAATTGTTAATGGCACAATAAAAAAAGCAATCATACTAAGTATAAAAATAATTGCAGAATAAACTATAGTGATTTTAAATCCACCTTCTGCGAATAATGATTCATCAAATTTGCGAGGACGATCATTCATGATATCGTCATCTTTTTTATCAGCTCCAAGCGCTAACGCAGGTAAAGCATCAGAAATTAAATTAACCCATAAAATATGTATTGCAATTAATGGCGCTGGAAAACCAATCAAGATGGCAATAAACATCACCAAAACTTCCGCGAAGTTACTAGATAGTAAAAACATAACCGATTTTTTAATATTTCTATAAATATTTCTTCCTTCTTCACAAGCTTTTTCAATTGATGAAAAATTATCATCTAGCAAAATAATCTCGCTAGAATTTTTAGCGACATCACTGCCATTTTTACCCATAGCAATGCCGATATCCGCGGTCTTTAAACTCGGTGCGTCATTTACCCCATCCCCAGTCATCGCTACAACATTTCCCATTTCTTGATAACCTCTTACAATCTTTACTTTATGCATCGGGGAAACTCTTGCAAATACGGTTGCTTTTTGTAAAATCTTTTTTAAATCTTCTCCTTCTTTGTCATCCAAAGATGCGCCTAAGACACATTGCTCTTTACTATCAGCAATGCCGACTTCTTTAGCAATTGCAAAAGCTGTTTCTATATGATCACCGGTAATCATCACAGTTTTAATACCTGAACGTTTGAATTGTGTTACTGCTTTTGCGGCGCTTTCTCGCGGTGGATCAATCATCGCCACCATTCCGACAAATATTAAATCACGCTCAGTATTATTCTCTCCATAATCTAAACATAATGCGATAATTCGCATAGCTTCCGAAGATAGTTTATCGTTTTCTTCTTGCAGTTTTCTTTTGTATTCCAATGTTAATGGTACTACTTTTTTGTCGATTAATATTCGGTTGCTTCGTTCTAAAAGAACATCAAAAGCACCTTTGCTAAAGGTGATTTTTTGTCCTTTATATTGAGTGACGACACTCATCATTTTTCTTTCACTTGAAAAAGGAATTTCCGATAATCTTGTATATTTAGAGTTCATGTTATCATTATTCTTTCCTAGTCTATCACCCAGAGAAATTATTGCTTTTTCAGTAGGATCTCCAACCTCTAAAGTAGCATTAGAACATAGCATTAAACCATCTATCAACAAATCATCTATCGCAATAGCCTCTTGTTCTTTAAAGGCATAATAGCATTTTTGAATTGTCATTTGATTTAAGGTGATAGTACCGGTTTTATCAGAACAAACTATTGAAACTGATCCCAATGTTTCAACAGCCGGTAATTTTCTTACAATAGTATTTACTTTGACCATTCGTCTCACTCCAATCGCTAAAACGATGGTGACAATGGCGGGTAATCCTTCCGGAATCGCAGCGACGGCGAGCGAAATTGAGGTAAGTAACATTTCTCCGGCATCGTTTTGACGTAGCATAGCCACTAAAAATAAGCCGACACAAATAAGAACTACTAAGATTCCCAGCGTTTTACCTAGGGCTGCTAATTTCTTTTGTAAAGGAGTTTCTTGCTCTTGATCAGAATTGATTAATGATGCAATTTTCCCGATTTCTGTTTTCATTCCTGTATGGTACACAACTGCTTCCCCTCGACCTTTTACTATCGGACTAGAGGCAAATATTAAATTATTACACTCACTTAGAGCCTGTTCGGTTTGATATATCTTTTTAGCATTTTTTTCAATGGGATGTGATTCACCTGTTAAATTAGATTCATCAGCCAATAATGAGATACTTTTTAATAATCGCATATCGGCACTGGCAATTTGTCCTTCTTCAATAAGGACAATATCTCCTGGTACCAATAAATTAGCATCTATTTCTAAAACTCGATTTTCTCTTCTTACTAAAGCTTGTGTTGAAGAAAGTTTCTTTAGAGCCTCTAATTCTCTTTCCGCTTTAAATTCTTGAATAGATCCTATAAATGCATTAACAAGAACTACAAATAAAATAATAATCGCATCATACATCTCGTTTAAAACGATTGAAACGATTGCCGCAATCATCAGGATAAAAATCATCGGATCGAGAAACTGCGAAAAGAAAAGACTGATAAACTTTTTCTTTTTACCTTCCTCTAAACGATTATATCCATATTTTTGAAGACGTTTTTTCGCCTCTTGTTCACTTAAACCACTTTCACTAGTATTTAGTTCATGTAAAATTTCATCTTTTGTTTTAGTTTCGTACATTGTAACCTCCGTTGTCGCGATAAAAAAATAGATTACAAGAACACTGCTTATAATCTATTAAAAACTATGCTATAGAAGGTTCAAAAATAACTTTACCAAGATGGATTATTCTTTTTGATTTTTTCTAAAACAGCATTAATCATTTTCATCTCATCTTCAATACGTGCTTGATAGCGATAATGGTCTTTTACTTTATCAAACTTATGCATGATGTAATCATATTCATCAAAATTGTTATCGATTAATCCTACGATACCTAAAGCCGATTTCATGGTTTGAAATTGTGATGAAGAAGAGATGAAATTACGTTCTGCTTTTTTAATTTCCCATAAGAATTTATTAGTTTCTTCAACGCCTTTATTCATTAAAATGAAATATGCTTTTGCTGAATAAGCTTCTCCGATAGATTCATCTAGCAAGTAGGAAGATACTTTAATAATCATATCTGCAGTTTTTTCCGCATCTTCAAATTGATCATGATGGATATAGTAATAATATTTGTAAATCAACGATTGAGCTTCAAATGTATTTGCATAATCTTCATATTCCACTAATTTTAATTGTTCTATATCATTATTCAATGCTTCTTCTTGAAGTAGATTATCATGATATGCTTTAACGCTTCCTTTACGAGTTACAAGCATACGGATGATAAATCCATCAGTGTAGCTATCCATTCTTAACGGTAATAAGTTATAAACGATAATTACCATGCCGATAGCAATAATAATAAAGATTCCCCAAGTGATATCTCCTAAGTCTTTGCTTGACAAAGCAAATGCGAATAAAGCGGCAGAAACAATAACATATAAAATGCCGCCACCAAATAAATATAAAATCGGTTTAGCTTTTTCGCTTTTAGGAACCATTGTTGTTTTACCGCCGATATTCTCAAAAGCACTAAGTCCAAATTTTAATTGACCTTGTTGCTTTTTAAAGGCTAAACCGAAAAGATTGAATTCTAGCAAGCGATATCCGGCAATTTTACCAAATATTAGATGGCCTAATTCGTAAATTATCGTATTAAGCAAGTAACCGATGACAACGGTTACTATTGTAAATAACATGATATTGTCAGATGAGAACTTAGAAAATAATTCACGTCCTAATACGAACAAAAACGCTAATAAGATAACAAATACTGCAATTGACCAGTTTTTATATGGGGCTGGCTTTATTTCTTTTTCTTCATTTGGTTCCATTTATTTAAACTCCTTAATTAGTTTCTAGACTCTTTTTAATATCATACCACTAATACTTAACTTTTTAAATGTTTAGTTATAGTTGTTTATTTTAAGTTTAATACTCTATTGAGTTAAAGTTAGATAAATTTATTTGCTGAACAAATAGTAAATACTCACAAAAATTTTCAATACCATTATTGTTGTCATTCACTTTGAAAAATATATAAATTTGTTTATACTATTTTTTTAGAGGTGCATAAAATGAAAATCAATAAAAAAATATTAAGAAAATACGCTGATTTAATTGCTATCAAAGGTGTTAACATTCAAAAAGGGCAACCCGTAAAAATAACCGCTCCTATCGAAGAATATAAATTCGTGGAAATATTAGTTGAATCATTATATAAAAGAGGTGCATCAAACGTCGTAGTCGTTTGGTCATCCGATTCAATAACCAGATCTTCTTTTCGTTATAAGAGCATTAAAGAATTAAAGAATATTCCTGATGCCAGTATCGCTTTAGAAGAATATTACATCAATAACAATTATGCTCGTATCTCAATTAGTTCTTCAAATCCCGACTTATTAAGCGGTTTAAATCAAAATAAAATACAAGAAGTATCTGTTGCAAATAGTAAAGTTTTTGCAAGATTTAGCGATCCCTATATGGCTAGCCAATTACAATGGTGTGTCGTTTCCGTTCCCAATGACGCATGGGCTAAAAAAGTTTTTCCAAATTTATCAAAAAATAAAGCACGCCAAACTTTATGGAAAGCTATTTTAAAATGTGTACATGTTGATGACACTAATGATCCTATTGCCATTTGGAATAAACATGATGAAATGTTACACAAGCGTTCTGCTTGGCTTAATGGTTTAAAAATAAAATCATTGCATTACCATTCTTCAAATGGTACCGATTTTACAATCGGACTTCCAAAAGGTCATATTTGGGCAGGAGGCGCTGAATATCGCGAAAACACTTCACTTGAATTCAATCCTAATATGCCAACCGAAGAAGTATTTACTATGCCTCATAAAGATTCTATTAATGGTAAAGTAGTAGCCACAAAACCATTAAACTACCATGGCCAATTAATCGAAGATTTCACGATTACCTTTAAAGATGGTAAGGTCATTGATTGTACCGCCAAAAAGAATCTTGAAGTACTTCAACATTTAATAAATACTGATGAAGGCTCGTCACGTCTTGGTGAAGTCGCTCTTGTACCATGTGAATCGCCTATTTATCAAAGTGGTATTCTATTCTACAATACTTTATTTGATGAAAATGCCTCATGCCATTTAGCATTAGGACAATGTTATTCAATGAATATCGAAGGTGGAACTAAGATGAGCAAAGAAGAATTGCTCGCTAATGGTGGTAATGATTCTCTTGTCCACGTCGACTTTATGATCGGTAGTGATGATTTAGAAATCATTGCGACAACCGAAGATAATAAAACAGTTCAAATCTTTAAAAACGGAACTTGGGCTAAATAATTAAAAAAATCTCGCCAAAATGGCGGGATTTTTTAGTCTTACAATGAAATCTTTATAACATTTTTCGCTTGTAATCCGCGATCAGTTTCTGCTAAATCAAATTTAACTTCCTGACCTTCTTCAAGAGAACGATATCCATCCTCCATAATTTGTGAATAATGAACAAAAATATCTTCACCTTCACCGCGGTTGATGAATCCAAATCCCTTTTCGGCATTGAACCACTTGACTTTTCCTGTCATTCTTTTTACCACCTTTCCTACTTTGTACTACAACTGCATTATTAATTAGTTTGTCTTAATGAACAATTTCTTTCGGTCGCCAAAATTCTCCAAAAATCGACAATTTAACGATAATACTAGTATTTTTAATGTTTTAGGATTCATTTTTTGTATCAGTTTAAGAGCAGATGCTATAGTATTACCTGTCGTTAAAACGTCATCTACTATCAAAATGTCTAAATTTGTCAAATTTTCGTATTTCTTGACAGAAAGATATTTTTCAATATTTTTTCGTTCTTCTTTATTTTTTTCACTTTGCTTATAATCACCTTTTTTTTGCAAAATATTTATAATTTTTAAATTTAAAGTTTTAAAGATCTCCTCTACATGATTGAAGCCACGTTCTTGATTATCCTTTTCTAATGAAGGAATGGGAACTAAGGTATATTTGCTATATTTCAAATGCAAATATATTTTAAGTTTATTAAAAAAGACATCCTTTAATTCATAATCACATGCCCCTTTAAATTGATAGAGTGTAGATTTAATTGTTTCATCATATGCATATATCGCAAAACCATCTATACCATTAAGAGAAAAATCTATGAAGCGGGGCTCAAATTTCTTGGAACATTCAGAACATAAATAAGGACGTTCAAAAATCGAAAATAGGCCTTTCGGTTCAAACTCTTCAAAGCATAATTTACACTGAGTTTTCATATTTAATTTTTTCTATTGATTCTTTTATACTATCGCTTAGATAAGACGCCACAAAAATCACTCTTCCATCATAAGCGTCTATTTTACGTCCCACTCTTCCGGAAATTTGAATCAATGTTCCACGATCATAATTTAAATGATCTGCTTCATATATAATCACTTGGAGATTCTTTACTGTCACCCCTCGCTCTAAAATAGAAGTTGTAACTAAAAAATCTAGATGTCCATCCCGGAATTTATCGATTATTATTTTTCTTTCAACTTTTTTCGAATGCACTGCTTCACCATTTCTTACAAAACATTTTAAAAATAAAAATAGTTTTTCTGCTTTTTTGATTGTTGGTGCAAATATAAATACCGGTTTATGTTCTTTTTGTAATTTCATAAGATAATATAAGACTATAAAGCGTTTTCCAAATGGTAATACTTTCGTCTCTGGAATAATAAGAGGATGACCATGGTAACGTCGATGTAAAGTAAGAAATGTTCCTTCTTTTTTATACGCTTGTACTTCTCTCTCATTTGGAGTTGCAGACATCAAAATATGTACACCTCTAATGGATTTTTTCATCATGACATGAAGTAACTCATTATCTTTAAAAGGGAAAGCATCAATTTCATCGAGGATTAAAAGATCAAAGTAATCATTGTAACGATATAATTGATGAGTTGTAAGCATTATGATATCAGCTTCTAGTACATCATGATGACCACCATATACCGACACAATTTTTGATTTTTTAAATACTTCTTTAAATCGTTTTTCTAGTTCGATAACAACATCTCGTCTAGGAATTGCAAAACCGACACGACCATTATTCATTAAACAAGTCTTAATAGTTTCGAAAACAAGTTCTGTTTTTCCAGCGCCACATACGGCTTCTAAAAATGAACTTTTATTATTTAGGTAATTAGAAACTAATTGAGTAGATATTTCTTTTTGTTCTTTTGATAATTCAAAAGACAAAGTATAGTCCGAATTATTTATGATGTATTCTTCATCATATTCCACCTCTTTACCAATTAGAAGTATGCATCTCCTGCAATATGGATTACCATTATGAAAACCTATATATTTCGGATTGGTATTACCACATTTTTCACACTGATACATTTTTCACCCCTCTACATAGCAATAACGAGTTTTTTTCATTTAGATAAAAACTAATACCAAAAATTTAAAAATAAGCAATATTATCAATAATATATTTCATAATAAAAACTGTTAAGTAATATCCTTAACAGTTTTTTAATTCCACATTAAAGCGTAGACGTAACACTTAATCTAAATATTAGAAATTAAAGTTGAATATATTTTTTCTGGATTTAAATGTTTAGATTCTTTTAATACTTCAAAATGAAGACTTGAACCTAATCCGGCAGTATAAGTGCTTTCACCTGATGTACCGATAGTGGCACCTTGTTTAACTTCGTCGCCTTCTTTGACTTTGACATTTTTAAGTGAAGCATAAATAGTCATAATATCATGATCGTGCATAATACAAACCATTTCACCATAAGTAGGATCAGAAATAATATCTTGAACTGTTCCACTTAAAGACGCAACAACATTAAATTCACCGCCAGTATAGGTATAATCAACACCAACACTCTTGATATACTTTGTGGATTTGCCTGTAGATAATTCGACGATAGCTTGCTCTCTTGTTTCTTTGTCATAACTCATATCATAGTAGTAACGACTAATAGTAGTTTCTACTGTAAATGGTTTAACAAATGATTCCTCTTGTTGGACAACTGGATCATCAGAAGTACCTGGGTTAGGTGTACTATTATTGTTTCCACCATTACTACTAGTATTTGGATTACCAGAAGTACTAATACTATCATCATAATCATCACGAACTGCGTTACTTTCGAATAGTAATACTCCTCCTAATACTACGGTTGCTGCTAATGAGAGAACTAAGCCAGTTTTAGCTTCAGGACTCCATGAAGATATCTTTTTTACAAATTTGCTCATCTTTATCACCTCTGATATAAGGTTGCCCAAAAGATGAAATTATATACTCTTAGATTAATTTTTTTTTTATTTGCAATAAATCACGTTAAAAAAACAAATAAAAAATACAGAATTTTATGCCTAACTCTTGGCAAAACACGATTCAGAATTTTTTTGAAACTTACAGATTTCCTAATTGATGAATTCCAAAAAGGAATCTCATTCTTAAAAACTATAAAAAGTAGATAAAAAGATAATTCTGGAGAAGATAATAATAGTATGTTTTAATTATTAGGGAGTCAAAATTCAGATAAAGAATATCAATGAATCAATTATCAGAAACAGTTTGTATTTGGTATTTGACTTATACTCTCTTTTACAAAAATAAATAGTGAACATAATCCATCACTCTTTAATTTAAATTTATCATAGATTAAGAATGAAAATAAATGTTTAAATAAAACAATAAATGTATTACAGATTTTTATTGGTATTATACCAAAGATTGTAACTACCGATATAAATAGAGAAATCTTATAGTAATTATATAAAAGAGCAATAAAAAAAAACAATCTTACTCTTAGCAGAATATTAATCGAAGAATAGATTCATTAATTATAAATGCAATAAATAGTTTAATAATTTATATAATGTAAGATATTATTTCTTAAATCGGTAAAGTTAATTAATAACAAAGTATAATCATTTAAAACCAAAATATTATTTTGTATTCTCTTATTGATACATAACAAATTGTATTAATTTCGTTGAATTGGCACAATAAAAATTTTTCTATAATGCTGATTTTGTTCATTTAAAAAGGCGATTTTTCAATCGCCTCTTTTTTATTTTTATTTGAATAAATCTCCAAAGATATTTCCGAATGACTCTTGATTACTATTGTCAAAGTCTCCAGTATCTCCTTTGTTAAGTGGTTTTGATGCTAACATAATTGACACCATATCAACATTTTCTAATTCAACGATAGGTTTATTATATTTTTTCATTTCACTATCCTCCTATTATTTCACAGAAACTTCACCTGCAGCAATAACTGTGAAGGTTTTCATCACTCCTTGTGCAACGAAATCTTTATCAATTATCTTTGCAACTGGTGTTACTTCAAATTTAGTTCCAACCGGAACATCGGTTATTGTGTAAAAATAGAAGTAACTTGTCTCATATTTTTCTCTTGTAAGTCTCTCTACACCATTTTCACCCATATAAGTGACTTCACTATAAACAGTGTCAACGCTAATGATAACTTCTGAACTTCTTTTACCTTCTTCAGTTATTGCGACAAATTTAAATCCGACATAACTAAATTCAGATACATCTTCATTATCGATAGTTCCCCAGAATCTTACATTATAGTTACTACCTGAAACTTGTGACTGAGCATAAACCGCAAAGTTATTCTTACTATACTTTTCCCATGCTCCTGGGTAAACTTTAGTACCATCTTTGTCAACCCCAGCTCCAGTAATTGTATAACAATTTTTGTAATCATTAGGAATAACTAAATCATTTGTTTGAGCACCATTTCCATTACCATTGTTAAATATTGTTCCATCATTTGCTGCACTAACTGGTAATTTTACGGAATATAATGTTTTCCCATTTTCTACAACTTTAGATGATGTGATATTAGTTCCTGGCCATCCACCCATCATTTCTTTTGGATTCAATGATCCATCTGGAATAGTATCTCTGAAAGTGTAGACATAAATATTTGTTGTATTTGTCCACTTTCCATTTGGATTAAAATAAACGACTTTAGCAGGTACCCACTTTGCATAATAAGTATTACCATCTTTGATAGATGTAGATTCAGTATTTCCACTGGCATCATCATACCATCCAAAGAACATTAAATTTTCATCATCGTTGGTAGGCTTCTCAAAATCATCGACTGATTTTACTTCTTTTGAAATAGTGGTTTTTCCATCAGCAAACTTTCCACCATTTGCATTTAAAGTTACTGTTGCTTTTTGATCAATCTCTCCATGATCCGTAATCGAATATTTGTAACCTTTATATTGGTTATTATAATCATATAACCAGCCAGTATTTGTAATCGTATATTGACATCCCAATTTAAACGAATGATTAATCTTACCTGAAGTACTGCTATTGTAAGTTTTTGCAGTTTCGCTGTCGGGTATGACATCAAACCAATTCCATTGCCTAAATTGTGGACCAGTAATAGAAGTTAAATCCGTTACAGGTGTTAAATCAGCAACATAATTTCCATAGCTTGAAATATATTCGTCAGGATTAGTACTGGTTTTCTTCATAGTTACACCATTACACTTGTAATCGCTATCGTTATCCCATGAGCTACTAAAATAAATTCTGATAATCTTGCTATGATCAGATTCTGCTTCAGCAACTTTCGCATCTTGTTGAGCTATTCCAGCACCAGCGGCTACCAACGAACCCATCGTTAACACTGAAAGAGCCAACATCTTTATGCCTTTAAACATAAACTTTCCTCCTTTTTAGCGCAATACAAAATTTGCGCTTACGGAAAATCATTATAAAGACTTTTTTTACAAATGGAAGCGTTTTCAATCAAATTTTACAATGTTTTTTTTACTAAAAATATGTTAATTACTCTTAAAAAAGAGTAATTAAAAAGGCGATTTTTCAATCGCCTCTTTTTTATTTTATTTTCCGAATATTCCACCGAAGAGATCACCAAATGATTTTTTTGTGTCATCAAATGTTCCAGTTCCACCACTAGTGATTGAGTCCGATGCTAACATAATCGAAGTCATATGTATGTTTTCTAATTCAACGATAGGTTTATTATATTTTTTCATTTTTTACTATCCTCCCTCTTACGCAAGTTTTATTCCAGTACTAGTTACCTCAAATTGTTTTGGAGTTCCACTAACTAAATCTCCATCAACAATTTTGGCAACTGGCGTAACAGTGAATTTTGCTCCTTGTGGAACATCAGTCATTGTAAAGCAGAAGAAGTAATTAGCTCTATAGTCATCTTTTTTTAATGTTCCACCATTGTAAGATACTTCATCATATACTGTGAATAAAGTAACCGTATCTGATGCATTTTGACCATTATAATCAACAGTAATATTGAATCCCACAGAACTATAAACTTTTGCATCTGGATTGACAAGTGTACCCCAGAATCTTAAATCGAATGTTCCATCTTCTTTAGGTTCTTCTGTTGTTTGTGCGTAAACATCAAGATTATTTCCATCACTTGTTGGAGCATAGAAACCTTCTTCTATACTATAATCATTTGTTCCTTTAATATTTAATAGTTTATGTGAAGCATCAACTATTAAGTTTCCTTCGCTATCTTCGCTATAATCAAATAATCCTTTTAAATCTTCTAAAATAATATTACCCGTTTGAGAATCTGTAGAAGTAGAATGGAAAATTACCTTTTCATCTTTTTGATAACTAAAATCGAATGAATATATATCATCATCTACTTTTTTCATCACAGTGCCTGGCCAAGTTGTAATATCTCCATTTTCAGTAAATCTATGAACAGAAGCAGATGACCATTTCAAACTAGAATCTACTTTAACATATAAGGTGAAAGTATCAGTAGCTTTTCCAACAACAACGCCTTTTGCGAGTTTTGTGTAGAGCTTAATAACATTGTTACTATCTGCCATATCTTCACTAATAGGTGTACCAACAGCTAATGGTCTTTCCATTTGTTCATCTAAATACCAACCTCTAAAGTGGTATCCAGCACGACCAGTTGGAAAATATTGAGAGAATGATTCTCCCTCCAAAATTGTGGATTGTCCTACCCTACTGCCATCTACATAATATTGAAATGTGTATTCAGTAGCAACAGCAATTTCAATTCCAAAGCTCTTAAAATCTTCACCAAAATAAATAAGGTATTTTCCAGCAGTCTTCACTGAGATATTGTTGTCACTTGTACCAGCAGTAAGATATGTGCTTACTCCAGTTTTACCAGTTACATCATTCCAGTTTTTTTCACTGCCCCAAGAGTTATCTTGAAGAATTTTGAAATTTTGCCCAACTTTTAACCCGATAATTAATTCATATCTTGATTTTTCAGCATTCCAAGTAAACTTCTTTGGGCTATCGGCTGCCCATCCATCTGGATTTGGATCACCAACCAATCCCCAGTTTTGTTTGCCTGGTTCAACTACAACACCAGAATCTTTCCATGATGCAGTAATTTGTTCCCATCCTGTATTAGTAAAATAGTTAGCTTTAGTAGAAGTCTTTCCTTCCCATCTTCCCCATTCATTTGTTTTGTCAGAACCATTCCATCTAACAATGATAAAATTAGTCGCTTTAGTATCATATGGTGCGGTAATTTCCACACTGCCTCTTGCTGTTTTTCCGTCATTAAACCATTGTCCAGGCCAACCACCATCTAAATCATCAGCGCTATTCCAATAGTGAATAGAATAATAAGCAGATGCAGATCCCCAAGTACTGCTACTTAATTTCAATGTTGCAGTTTCAGAAGTTCCAGCCTCAACTACTTTCTCTTCTTGTTTCATAACTCCTGAACCAGCAGCTACCAACGAGCCCATCGCTAATACAGAGAGCAGAAACGTTTTTATGCCTTTAAACATAAATTTCCTCCTTTTTAGCGCAATACAAAATTTGCGCTTGCGAGAACATTATATAAGATTTTTTTACAAATGGAAGCGTTTTCAACAAATTTTTTTATTTTTTTGCGTATTTTTTACAATTCAATGTGTATTTTAGACTGTTTTGCTCTATTTAAAGTAAAAATTTTGTCTTTACCGAACCATTCATTTGGATATATAATTTATTATTTTTATCCTTAAAAAAGGAATTTTAAGTCGGAAAAATATGGTAAAAAATTAAAAGGGGATGTTGAAAAACCTAACTGAAAAAAGAGGTTAAAAAGCATCCCTTTTTTCATGGGTTAAAATTGAAGAA
>CANQEO010000014.1 GCA_947595215.1 uncultured Bacilli bacterium | reverse complement strand
TTCAATTTTAACCCATGAAAAAAGGGATGCTTTTTAACCTCTTTTTTCAGTTAGGTTTTTCAACATCCCCTTTTTTATGTATATGCTATCAGATAGATAATTAATGTAATTTTTCTGTTTCAATTGGTGATATAAAAAAACATGAAACTTTTAACTTATTAAAATTTTCAAAATATATAAAAAAGAGTCATTTTTAATATTGTGAGAATTTGCTCTTTTAAGAATATTATCCGGAAAAAATTTAAACCGCTTGAAAGTTATTTTTTATTTTGATATATTTTATCGTTGTTGAATATATTGAATAATATGGAAGAAAAAATAAAAGAAACGAAATCTTTCGCACAAGAATTAAATATCGATCAGATAGTTTGGATATTTTTAATCGGAAGTGTTATCGGAACCATCTATGAAGAGATTCTTTGCCTATTTCAATTTGGTGAATGGCAATCACGCCGTGGATTAATATATGGTCCGGTTAATCCAGTATATGGAGTGGGTTTTGTACTTCTAGTTCTTACATTACACAAAATAAAAAAGACTTATAATTTAATTTTAGTGGGTGGTATTGTAGGTGGTTTTTTTGAATATGCTGTTTGGGCTTTGCAACGTGCATTCTTTAAAACAGAATCTTGGAATTATAAGACTCCATGGTATATTAATGATAGACCTTTATTTGAAGAATTATATTGGGGAGGAACTTCTTTTTTTCACGCATTAGGATGGGGGATTCTGGCAATGTTTGGAATGAAGATTATCTATCCTTATATTCTTAGACAACTAGCTAAAATAGATTATAAAATAGGACATGTTTTAACAATAGTAATAATCGTATTTATTTCATTAGATTCACTAATAACAATGATGGCATTAAAGCGACAAGAGATGCGTCATTTATGTGAAAATAATTCTGATCAATGTAAATTACCAAATGCACTTGATCGATTGTTGGATCGGATTTATACTGATGAATATATAGAACTGATTTTTCCGAATATGAATTATGATTTAGAGGAAAGCGAGGCGTAAAAAATGGAATACAATATGAGATTAGGTTGGATTGAAGTTATCTGTGGCCCAATGTTTGCTGGAAAAAGCGAAGAGTTAATTAGAAGAGTTAAAAGATTAGAATACGCAAAAAAGAAAGTTTTGGTTTTCAAACCTAGAATTGACAATCGTTATTCTGAATGCGAAATTGTTTCACATGCTAAGAATAGAACTCGCTCAGTAGATATCGATAAAGCACACGATATCTACGATCACCTTGAAGAAGATACATACGCAGTTGTTATTGACGAAGTACAATTCTTAGATGAAGAAATTATTGAAATATGCGAAACTCTTGCAAATCGTGGAATTCGCGTTATTGTCGCGGGTCTTGATATGGATTTTAGAGGTGAACCATTCTCAATTATGCCAGAACTCCTTGCTCGCGCTGAATCAGTTACTAAATTATCTGCGATTTGTGAACGCTGTGGTGCGGCCGCTACTAGAACTCAAAGAATCGTTAATGGAGTACCTGCTTATTACGAAGATGAGATTGTTATAGTTGGCGCTGAAGAAGCGTATGAACCACGTTGTCGTCATTGCCATCAAGTTCCTCATCGCATAGAAAAAGAGCAAGAATAAAAAAAGACTCTCTAACCAAATGGTTAAAGAGTCTCTTTTTAATTATAAATTATAAATTGTTGATATCTATCATTGGCATTACTGCAGCGGCTACGAATTGGTTTACTTCAACCGCAGCATATTCTCTATTTCCAAAATCACAGATTAATTCGTAAGAATAATAAAGTTCATTATCTTTTCTCAAAATTTTTCTTGCATAACCAACTACATACACATATGCTCCGCCGAATGATGTATCACCATCAGGTTGTATTAATGCGTGGAAAGTTGGATCGTATACGACCAACGGATTTAGTATATCAATATTTGCTTGAGCATGGGCGAATAATATACCGGAATCTATGAGAACATCATCCATATTATAATCTTTATTTGAAATCCAATCCATTGTTTGTATAAAGGCTGTGGAAAAAGGATTTTCGTAACCCCATACAACATAACTATCCATAAAGTATGCAAACATTACTGCGGCATCGTGAATGTTTTCATAGACATCATCTTTTCTAGTACCATTGCCGGCGAGCAATTTGTATTCATCCTTTAATAAACCAGATCCTACAGTTCCAAATGGGTCGAAAGACATTAATCCGGTTGTCCAATAAAATACATCACGTTTGGATACATCTTCATACACAGAGTATGATACATAGGTATGGCATCCATATAATAATGTTGGATCAAATGAAGCCTGGTAGAGTAGTGCGGCTGTAAATAAGCTAGTTGCATCTTGGTTTAATCCAATTGAAACATGAAACATAGGGTAATTATTTACGTCACCTAAAATAGTGGCGTATTGTCTATATTGAGGTCCATTAGAACCAGCAGGATAGTTATATTTTAAAACACTATTTATTTCGTCTGCTGTACCTAAATATCTTCTACCATTTGTATAATAACCATAGTAGTTGTCATATCCACCCGGATTTGGTGCGATAATATCTGGAATATCTGGTATTCTTTGTGCAAAACTTTTTTCGTTGTTATAAGAAATAGGATTTTCGTTACTAGTAGTGGATATTGAAGTAACTGAAAGAAACATAGTAACTAAACTAAGTAATAAAAAATTTTTCATTATGGTAATTCTCCTTAACTATTTAAACACCGGATATAAAGTTGTTTTCAAGATCAAAGTTTGCTACATAATTATCACTAGGTTCGAAAATTACAATAAAGTTAACTTCAAAGAAATCTATTGTCGAAACATTTTCTGATTTTATTGATATATTAAATCTTTTAAATAATGTATTATCGTTGATTAGAGATGAATTCTCATAATAGAACTCTGTATTATTAGAATCAAAAAGATGACAACCAGTAAAATAATTATCGATTTTTAAAAATAGTTTATACGATTCGTTTTTTATATAATGATCATTCAATTTTAGAGAAAATCCATAACTATTAATCGAAGTTACATTAAAGATATTCAAATATTTAAAATATAAAATGCTATTTTGATAATTAAACGTTTCTAATGTGTTATCAAATTTAACAACAATATTTTTCAATATAACTTTATCTTTATTGGTAGAGTTATAGCGAAAATTAATATTAAGCGTGTATAAATTGCCATACATAATGTAAGTATGATAAACAAATTTTATTTCCGAATGATGTTTTAAGATACAATCTTTAATTGATATATAATTATGTAAAAATAAAGGCTCTATTTTTTGTATTTTAATTTCGTTCACATCATGACTAGTAAAGAAAGTAAGAGTCAACGAATATGTGTTCTCATCTACTTGATATATATCACGTTCCTCAAACTTTTCCGCGTAATACATTGGAGTATTCGGCTGAGTTAGAGGAAACATTATCGATAAGAATAAATTGACAAACATATAGATTGGAAATACAAGCGCAATAGTCAAACTCGTTTTCTTAAGAACTTTATATCTTTTAAATTTATCAATCAAATCTAATTCGGGTGCTGCAAATAAGTCCTTTTCGTCGACGCCAAATACATCAGCAATTTTACTATACAAAGAGCTATCCGGTAAACTTTTGCCCACCTCCCATTTGCTTACGGATTGGCGTGAAAGCCCGAAAAAACTACCTAACTTAGCTTGAGACCAACCTCTTTCGATTCTTAGGCGTCTAATGTTATCAGGTAAGTATTTGCGATTGCTTTTTCTTTTAATCTTAAACATAAAATTTCTTTCTATATTGTCATCGCGTGGACATCTTTAATGTTAAAAGTCGAAATTTATATCATTCTTAATGATGTAAAAAGATAATTTCATGATGACAACCACACATTTAATTTTAGTTGACTAGCATTTAAAAATTAAAGTGGATTTTGCAGAAAAATGACTTTTTTTGTAATTTTATGATGACTAATAAAATTATAATACTATGTTTTTGATACTAATAGAATATCTCTATTTAAAAAATTATATATTTTAATGATTGAATTTTGACGAGGAAAACAAATGCCATCTAATAAGAAAACTAAACCATTTCATAGTTATAGTATCAGTGAAACATTTGAATTATTATCAAGCAATGAAAAAGGTATAACCAATGATGAAGCAACTAAAAGACGAGAAAAATATGGTGAAAATATTTTATCTCAATTAAAAAAAAGAAACTTTATTAAGACGCTATTAAGGCAGATAAAAGATGTTATGGTGTTTATTCTTTTTGGTGCTTCAATTTTATCGTTTGCTTTAGGAGATACTATTGAAGCGTATGTGATTCTAGCAATTATTATAATTGATATTATTGTTGGAACTACGCAAGAATTAAAAGCTGATTCTGCTTTAGAAGCGCTTCAAAAAATATCATCTCCTAACGCTAAAGTGATAAGAGGGGGACAAGAATATTTAATACCAGCGCGAGAGGTAACTCTTGGCGATATCATTCACTTAGAAGATGGTTATTTAGTTCCAGCAGATTGTCGTTTGATTAAAAGTTTTTCATTAAGAATTCAAGAGTCTTCTTTAACAGGTGAAGTTTTACCATCAGATAAAAAAGCAGAATTAATTTTAGATGAGGATACTTCTTTAGGCGATCGTTCTAATATGGCTTATGCTTCTAGTTTAGTCAGCTATGGTCATGGTTATGGGGTGGTAACAGCAATCGGAATGAATACTGAAGTAGGAAAAATTGCATCATTACTAAAAAAAGATAAAAATCAAGATACTCCACTTAATAGAAAACTTAATACAGTTGGTAAAACGTTGAGTTTTATTGGAATTGTCGTATGCTTCTTAATTCTTATGGTCGGCATTTTTTATGGAAAGGCGTGGAAACCGCTATTGCTGACTTCAATTGCCCTTGCGATTTCTATTATTCCAGAAGGATTGCCTGCTACAGCAACTATTGTTTTGGCTTTGGGTGTAGAAAGAATGGCAAAGAAAAATGCTTTAATGAGAAATCTTGCTTCAGTTGAAACGCTAGGTGGTGTAACTGTTATATGTTCTGACAAAACAGGTACGTTAACTACTAATGTGATGCAAGTAAAACGAGTACTAACTGCTTCTGAAATCTTAAGAGGAAAGACAAATAATCAAGAAGACTTAATTAAGAAAATGTACCAAGGAGTATCATTATGCTCTAATGTAACTTATATGGATCATCAATATGTTGGAGATCCAGTTGAAAAAGCGCTAGTTGAAGGGGCGGAACAATATCTCGACTTTAATGCCTTAAATCACCAGTATTATCGGATTCATGAAATTCCTTTTTCAAGTGAAAGAAAAGCGATGAGTGTTGTAGTTCGGCATCAGAATAAACTAGTTTGCTACTCTAAAGGAGCATTGGAGATTTTACTTAAACGTAGTAAATCCTACTATGATGGTAAACATTATTATGAACTTAGCGAATATGATAAAAATCGAATTATAAATTCTGTAAGCAATTTAGCAAATGATTCATTAAGAGTAATGGCTGTGGCCACTAAAGAATTATTTAGGGAGGATTATTCTAATTTAGAAGCGGAATTTACTTTTTTAGGCGTTTTTGGAATTGTTGATCCACCAAGACTTGAAGTTCGCGATTCAATTGCAATCTGTAAAAAAGCAGGTATTAAAACAGTTATTGTTACTGGAGATTATTTAAATACTGCTTTAGCTACTGGAAAAGAAGTAGGTATAGTCACGGATGATTCATTATCAATCGATGGGGAATCTCTATCAAAATTAGACGATAAAGAATTAGAAGAACAAATTTTGAACTATACCGTATTTGCCAGAATCACCCCACATGATAAATATCGTATTGTTGAAGCTTTTCAAAAACGCGGTGAAGTTGTCGCAATGACTGGAGATGGAGTAAACGATGCTCCAGCATTAAAAAAAGCGGATATTGGTTGTGCAATGGGTAAAACGGGAACCGATGTTGCAAAAGATGCAGCGGAATTAGTTTTATTAGATGATAATTTTAAAACCATTGTCGATGCAATTTATGAAGGAAGAAAAGTATATAAGAATATTCAGAAAGTTATTCAATTTTTGCTTGCAGGAAATATTGCTGAAATTTTAACTTTATTTATCGCCACTTTATTTAATTTTCCTTTTGCTCCATTATCGGCATTACATATCTTGTGGGTAAATCTCGCTACCGATACTTTACCGGCTTTAAGTTTGGGCGTTGATCCGGCAAATGAAACAATCATGAATGAAAAACCAGTTAATGCTAATACGCTTTTTGATCGAGCTGTAGTGTTTAGAGTGATTTTACATGGAATTATAATGTGCTTTGTTACTTTAGTCGCTTATTTCATAGGTTTCTCTATAAGTATTAAAGTTAATATGATTGCTAGTGAAGCGAATGCGATCGGTCAAACGATGGCCTTTATCGTTCTTTCAATATCACAATTATTGCATGCCTTTAATCAACGTAGTAACTATGATTCAATATTCCAATCAAAAAGCAAAAACGTGCCACTTATGATAGCTACGATTGTTTCTTTAGCTTTCATTTTGGTGATTGTTTTAACACCCAATTTACAAACATTATTCGGATTTTCTTCATTGAATAAAAATATGTGGGTAATAGTAATTACACTATCGTTCACACCTTTAGCACTTGTTGAAATCAGTAAGATATTCCTGCGTTTAAGATTAAAAAGAGAAGTTGCAAAAACTCATCGTTAATTAGAAATCAAATAAATAGGGATTTTTTCTTTCTTCTACTTCTTTTGGTTTGGTTTTAACTTTTTGAGGAGGAACTATAGTTACATTAAATAATTCGACTAAATCATTAACTTTCTTTATAGCGCGATTTTTGAAACATGAGAAGTAATTAATAAAATATGTGTTATCATCAAAGTCTTTAAATACTAAAGAAACACTACTTTCATTTTTGGAGAGATACACTTTTGTTAGCATATAAAAAGCTATTGTTTGATGTTTTTTACGCAAATATATGGTTTTACTACTATAGTCAATTAAAATATGTTTGTTATAAAATAAGATAGATATTGTTAAAAAAACTAAAAATAATAAAATAGCAAAGATAATATTTGTTAAATTATAGCCATTATATTTGAAAATAATTAAAATAACTAACGCTAAACTTAAAATTGTAAATGTGATAGAGACTCCAACTAAAATTGGATCAATAAAATAATAGCGTTTAATTTTTCTTTTTAATTTGTTGTTACTTTTACCTAAACTAATCATAATTTTTCCTCATTAATTCCCTTACTCGTAATATAGTCGATAACAAAGTTATTGTCAATTTTAAATTATTCTATAAAAATATATCATCTTTGATAATTTGTTCTTTGTTAAATAGATTTTTTAGTGTAAAATAATTAAGTACCTATTTTACTAGGAGGTTTCTAAAATGGAAATAGTATTATTAATTGTTTCAGTAATTTTGATTATATTAACCCTTTTACAAGGTGGTAAATCAGACGGTGCTTCAGGTGCGATTACAGGTGGAAGTAAAATGAACATCTTTGCTAAAACCAAAGAACGTGGTTCGGAATTATGGGTGTCAAGATTGACATTGATTGTTGGAATTATTTTCTTTCTCGCCGTGTTGATTACTAAATATTTCTAATAAAGGGGTTTACCCCTTTTTATTTTGAGGTGCATCATGAAAGAATCGATTATCGAACTATTGCATAAACATTCTTATTCCTTTAAGCAATTAAAGGATATTTTTAAGGTGCCTGAAAATAAACTATTAGCTTGCTTAGAAGAACTAGAAAGTGAGGGAACAATTGTTACAAAATCTAATGAATATTATCTTCCTCAAAATCTGTCTTTGAAAAGAGCGAAAATAACTAAAATTAGAGAACATTTTTCTTTTGCTAACTTTTTTGATAGTGAGGAAGAAGCTTATATTGATAATCGTAATTTAAAATCAGCATTAAAAGACGATGAGGTATTTTTGGAAAGAGACTATCAAGATTATCATATTTCTTATAAGGTTTTTTCAATCATAAAAAGGGGTCATCCTACTTTAGTTGGTGAAGTTATTAAAATAGGATCGATGTTCTTTTTAAAAGTTAGAGATTTATCGTATGATAAAACGACTATTGAAATCATTGATTATCCAGTTAATTTAATCGCAGAAACAATAGTTTTAACTAGTATTATTAGAAATAATAAGAATTATATCGCAGTTAAGGTTGAAGAAGTACTCGGGTCTAAAAATGATCCGGGTATGGATGTTTTGAGAATTATTTTAGAGCATGGAGCGCCTACTACATTTCCTTATGAGGTAAAAAAAGAGGTGGCAACAATCCCATATGAAGTTCTACCTATCGAAAAAGAAAATAGAGAGGATTTTACTTCACATTCCATTATTACTATTGATGGAGATGACGCTAAAGACTTTGATGATGCTGTTGAAGCATATGAAGAAAATGGTATTTATCATGTTGGTGTTCATATCGCTGATGTGACACATTATGTAAAAGAGAAAAGTTCACTTGATAAAGAAGCACTATCACGTTCAACTTCACTTTATGCAACTGATCGTGTTGTTCCAATGCTTCCCTTTGAATTATCAAACGGAATATGCTCATTAAATCCAAACGTGGAACGCTTGGTAACTTCTTGTCTTTTCACAATGGATATCAATGGTAATATTCTTGAATATAAAGTAGTAAAAGGTGTTATTAAATCTTACGCACGATTGACATATAAACATGTTAATAATATTCTTAAAGGAATTGAAAAAGAAGAAGATTCAAAATTAGAAAAACTTCTTTTTACACTTGAAAAGGTAGCAAATATCATTCGAAAAAGAAGAAATGCAGATGGAGCACTCAATCTTGAATCGACGGAATTGAAATTTATTGTTGATGAACACGATAACCCGATTAGTTTAGAAAAAAGAACGCAAGATATCGCTGAAGAACTGATTGAAGATTTAATGATTACGGCCAATGAAATAGTCGCACGTATTTTCTATAAGAATAAATGGCCATTTATTTATCGAATCCATGAGCAACCACGCGCAAAGAGAATGGAAGAGTTTATGGCATTATCGTCTCGTTTGGGAATCTCATGTGACTTTTCATTTTTAGATGTGACACCTAAACAACTATCAAATTATCTAGAGAAAGCAAAAGATTCAATCCGTTATGAAGTTATTTCAAGACAATTATTAAGAAGTTTAGCTAAAGCTCGTTACGATGTAGAAAATTTAGGCCATTTTGGTTTGGCTTCGAAATGTTATTGCCATTTTACATCGCCAATTAGACGATATCCTGATTTGATGGTACATCGTCTTATCGATCGTTTTATCGTTAATAAAAATATAGAATATGATAAGGAATTTATAAACAATTTAATTTTTGTTAGTGAAATTTGCTCTTCTCATGAACGTCGTTCATTAACTATTGAAAGAGAAGTTATAGATTTAATGTCTGCAAAATATATGGCACCAAAAGTCGGTCAAGTGTTTGAGGGTTCACTTGTTAGTATGACCGTTAATGGAATGTTTGTTGAAATCGATAATGGTATCGATGGTTTTATTCCTTTTGAATCGATTGAAAAAGACTTTTTCATATATGATGAAAAACGAATGATGGCTTATGGAAAAAGAAGTGGTCAAAAATACATGTTAGGAGATCGAGTTAAAGTAAATCTCGATGCGGTAAATATTCCAAGAGCACAAATTAATTTTTCTTTGCTTAATAGCGCTAAATCAAATAGAATAAAAGCGAAAGATAAAAAATATAAAAAGAGAGGACAAAAACATGGAAAACGTAAAAATTCTCGCCAATAATAAAAAAGCATTTTACGACTATTTTTTGTCTGATTTTATAGAAGCCGGACTTGCCTTAAAAGGAACTGAGATAAAATCTCTCCGCGCTCATGGAGCAAGTCTTGCCGATTCATATGTTATTATAAAACATAATGAAGCTTTTATTTTAGGAATGAATATTGCTCCATATGAAAAAGGTAATCTTTTTAATCATGAAGCATTACGAACTAAAAAGTTGCTTTTACATCGTCGCGAAATTGACAAACTCAGTCGCAAAATTAAAGAAAAAGGTTTTACTTTAGTAGTTACTAAAGTTTATTTGAAAAATGGATTAGCAAAATGCGAATTAGCTCTTGCTAAAGGTAAAAAGATTTATGATAAGCGTGAGACTGAAAAAAACAAATCTATAAAGCGCGAAATTGAAAAGAATGTGAAAAGATAATATGGCTAAAATTGATACATATCTATTTATCGGAAGGAAAAGAGCTAAAGTTCAAAATTGGATTAATCGAAAAATTTTCAGAAAACTAGATTATTCATTGATTGAGCAAAATGGAGAAAAATCAACAGATTATAGTTATCAAGTCATCTGTGATTTTTTAGCTACAGGTACTCCTTTTGTGGCACTCAATATTTCTCCATACGAAGAAGAAGTGATCTCTTTATTATTTAAAAAAAAGATGAACAAAAAAGATTGCACTCATGTTCAAGAAATTTTAAAAGTTCATGGATTAAATCATTTAAATGACCAGGAGTTACGATTTTTAGGAAATAATTTAAAACGCTGTTTAGATGAATGTGATATTATCATTACTTCAAAAAAGAAAGCAGAAAAATTCATTATTAATCCGAATGTCGCAAGTGCAAAAATTCTAATTGATGATCGTATTACGATTGATTTTTTTGGTCATTTTAAAGGACAATTGATTGATAAGAAGATTCTTTTTATCGGTGAATCAAGTGCTCATAATTTCGAGGATTTAAACATTGAAGTAATTCAAGTATCTTTAGATACAATTCATTCTTTTGTCGAAGTATTTGATGATTTAAAATTAAAAGTATTAAAAAGTGATTTCGATTTGATGATTACTGACATTAAGATGATAGGAAACTTGATTTGTGATTTTGCTATCACTTTAAATAAATCTGCGATTAATTTAACTTCATTTTATTAAATAAAGTCGCTTAGGCTCAGATTGGCACTATTGAAAATTCTAATTAAATCCTTAATTCTAATATAAAAAATAAGTGATTACTATAAAATAAAATTCAAAAATGAAGTTAACAAATTTAATATTGTCGCACTCTCTTTATAAGTGGCTGAAATCGTATTAACAATATACAGTACTTTTTAGTGTCGGTTTTGATTTTAAAGGCGACATAAAAGAAACCGAAAAATATTATGGAAAGCTTTGAAAATTATTCTTCCTGTAAATATAAAATTGCTTTCATCATTCTTGTTAAAAAAATAAAACTAACTATAGGTTCTGTGAGTTTAACTTTATCGAATAGTAAGTTATTTTTAAATGTAAAAATAGTATTGAACTACAACTATTAACAATGGGCAATTTAATGACGCTGACATAAATGTATCAGTGAGTAATAGCAACTTAAGAAATTAAATTTGAATGAAAGATAAATAGTATCACCAGTTATGTCAGCATCGGAATTGTGAATTTCTCATTCTTTTTAGATATGTATTTTTATTAGAAAAACCGACTAAAATTGGCTTTTTTTGTATGAACACATAAAACTTTATTAAATTTGTTTGTTTTTTGTTATGATAAAGGTACTTAGATAGGATGTGATTATATGTTAAATAGTATGATGAACATGAAAAATATATTGCTTGGAATTTTGTTTTCGCTAATTGGCATTATCGCTTCGATAGTATGTGAATTTTTAAGTAGAAATTATTCATGGAACCTAGCCTCTGATTCCATTTCTTTAGCTATGGGATTGGTTTATTTATTTTTAGCATGGACAATCGGAAATCATATTTCATACACATATCGTAAACAAAATTCATATTATAGTGGAAAGTTACCTGAAGAAATTAGGGACAAAGTTTACAATTATCGGGCACCATTATTAAACGCTGCGATTATTGATATTGTCGCTAGCCTTATATTATTCAATATTTTTCAAACAATATAAGCGCTTTCTTTTTTTCAAAAAGAAAAAGAAATTTACAAATTCTCGCCATTTAGTTGACTTATTTTATACCCTTGATTTAAAATGTTGACTAATTCGATACTTTATGTAACAAAAATACAAGGAGGTTATTATGAAAAAGAAGCAATTATTAATTTCCGTATTAGCTCTAGCTACTTTAGTTGGCTGTGATAATGGTGATTCAGGATATCCATCATATTATGACGGCGATTTTCATGGTTACGCTGATTTAAACGAAACGGATTATCCGAGAAAGAAATCATATACCAGTTATATATCTACTATTCCTGCCACATTGAACTCAACTACTACAAACCAAGAAAATGATTCATCACATATCGTTAACTTTATTGATGGATTGGTTGAAAATGATAGATTCGGTAATATCGTTCCTGCCTTAGCAACAGGTGCTCCTGAAATTAATGAAGCAAAAGATGAATATACCTATCATATTAAAGAGGGTGTCAAATGGGTTCAATATAATGGTGAACAATATAAGGATAAAACTGTCAAACCAAGTGATTTCTTAACTGCGGCACAATATGCTTTGAATTTTCAAAACTCCGCTGAAGGTTATTACTTATTAGCCCTTATTATCGAAGGCGCAAATGAATATTATCAAGCAACACGTTTAAATTATGAACTTAAATCTTTGCCAGATAATATTCGTTATACGAGAATTGGTGATAGTATGTATAGACAAGGTTATGCCGATCACGTTCTCAGCGAAGATGAAGTATCAGAAATTTTACAATTCAAAAAAATCGGTATTTATGCCGATGATGTCGCAATGACTTTGAAATACAAATTAAAACAAAGAGCGGACTATTTCCCAACAATGCTTACATATACTGCTTACTTACCAGTACAAGCTGATTTTGTTGAAGAAGTCGGTTTTAACAACTATGGTATTGATAATACTCACATCTTATATTGCGGTGCTTATTTATTATCGGAACAAGATACCGCTGGTACTAGAATGGTTTATAAAAAGAATCCAGAATATTGGGATCTCGATAGTGTAAAAGTTGATACTATTACTTTCTACACTCTTCCAACTGAAATAAGTAAAACTTTTGCAAGAGATAAATATAACGCTGGTGAAATCGATTCATTCGCATTATCGGAAGAGGACAAAGCTGGCTGGGAAGAATACGTTACTGGTAAGAATGGTACTGGTACTATTGAAGAACCAGCAAATCCACTTGCTTTCTCCAATTTTGGTGAAGGTTCAAAATCACCATTTATTTTCTACCTCAATCAATCAAGAGACACTGACTATAGAGGCGTTTACAACAGTTCTTTATCAAAATATGTAAAAAATACTTCAGTTGAAGCTGCCATTGAAAATACAAACAAAGCTTTAAAATATTCTTACTTTAGACAAGCGGTTCTCGATAGTTTAGATTTGGATGTTTATTATTATCGTTTTTCCATTAAAAATGAACAAATTCGTTCACAATATGCAATCAACACCTATACTCCAACTAACTTCGTGTTTGATGATAATGGTAAAGATTATTTCGAATATTTAGTTGATGCCTATGTCAAAAAGAACAATGTCACAAAAGAAGAAGCGACAACTAAACTTGAACAAATGAATCCAACAGCTTCCAAACTTTCTTTAGAAGAATCACAAAGAAGAATCAAAGAAGCTTGTGAACAATTAAAGAAAGATGATCCTTCAATCACTTTCCCGGTTTATCTTGAATATGCAGGTATCTACTATGATACTGAACAACGTTCAAATGATGAATTCTTTGTTGAAGCATGTAACGAAGCTTTTAACGGCATCATATTTGATGAAAATATGCAAGTTAATGCAGAACTTTCAAAGGTCTACGGATATGATGCTAGTGATGATGATGTATTAGTAAGAGTAATCAACAATAGTAATATCGGTGATGCTACTGTTTATACCAATATCTCTGATTTTCATGCTTTCTCATTATTTGTCAGTGGTTGGATTCCAGATTTCGAAGATCCATTAACATTCTTAAATACTGCGACATTGAATGGTGATATGGCTAAACATTTCGGTACTGCATATACTCGTGATGTTGCAGAAGAAAACTTATCGGCCGAAACACTTGCTAAATTTGATCACTATGATGAATTAGTAAAACGTGCTGATGCTGAATTCGAAGATAAGTCTAAACGTTATTCCTTATTTGCTGAAGCTGAAATCTATCTTTTACAAGAGATGGGAATCTTAAGACCTGTATACATGACCGGTTTAGGATATCAAGTTTCAGTTTCTAACATCATTCCATATCGTTCTCCAAGAGCTGGTTATGGTTCTTCAAATGATAAATATAAAGGAATGGAATTACTTTATAGCCCGTTAACAGCTAGACAAAGAGCAGTTCTAAAGGCTGAATGGGAATATGAAAGAGCCGAATCAAGAAAATAATTTAGTTCTTAAAAGTTTTTACGCATAGGGCTATATTCCAAATAGCCCTATTTTGCATAGTTAGGAGGTTGTTAATCAAATGAATGACATAAGTGCTCTCATTATTGGTTACACCGTTATAATTCTATTAATTTTGCTAGTAGTGTTTATAATTTTGGTTAATCACAATGTCATCTTAAAGAAGGATAGTTGGATCAGGAGATTTTTCACTAATCCGCTAACGTATTATTCATTAAAGAGAATAGGAAGTTCGTTAATATCAGTAATTTTAGCGGTTGCAATAACTTTTGTTTTGTTGAGAACAAATAAGAATTACCACGCAATATTCTGTAGCGCATGGGGAAGACTTCCTCCTGAAACAGAAAATATTATTTGTAATGCGTACTTGGCACGTTTAGGATTAATGGATTCGTATAATGTGACACATATTTTAGAGGATGGAACGCAAAGTGTTGAAACCATTTATGTTGATGTACCAATGTTTACACAATTATTGAAATATTACTATAATATTTTCCCGATTCCTAAACTTGTTTGTTTAAGACAAAATCTTGACAATGTAACTGGTGAATGGTCTTGTCTTGAAGAAAGTTGGACACTATTAGATTTTGGTACATCGGCGACCTTTAGAAAAGGTATTGCTATCACAAAAATCGTAGGTGATACAATGCCAATCTCATTTAAATGGAGCATTTGGTCAATTATTTTAGAAACCATATTAGGATATCCATTAGGATTATTTATGGCTAAATATAAGGATCGTCTAGTCGATAAAATCGGAAAAGCTTATATTATTTTTGTCGATTCGATACCAGGATTGGTCTATTATTATATGTTCTTGATATTTTTCTCGTCAGTGCTTCACTGGAAAACCATTTATGAACCAAATGATCCGATGACCTTATTGCCTCCTATAATCACTTCGGCTTTTGGTGGAATGGCAGGAATTGCTTATTGGGTTAGAAGATATATGTTAAACGAATTCTCTTCTGACTATGTTAAGTTTGCTCGTTCAAAAGGATTATCGGAAAATAAAATTTTATTTACTCATATTTTAAGAAATGCAATCGTTCCTTTATCAAGATCGTTCTTCACTTCAATAATTGCTTGTTTAGTTGGTAGTTTCTTCATAGAAAACATTTATTCAATCGGTGGATTCGGTGGAATTCTAATCAAAGCTTTAAATGCAAATGACTTTATGTTAGTTCAAGGTCTCGTAGTTATTACAGCAATCATATCAGTTTTATCTTATTTAGTATCTGATATTTCAATGGCCATCGCAGATCCTAGAATTTCATTTACGGAAGAATAGGAGGTGCGGAAAATGGTTACAGATATTGAAAAAGTTATCGAATCCGAAGATTTAGACCAAGATTTATTTACGATAGTTGGAACTTCCGAGGAGAACATTGAAAAACTTGATTCTACTCCTTATTCTTATTGGCGTTCAGTATGGAAAAACTTATTTCATAATAAAGTTGCGATTATATGTTTAGTTTTACTAGCTTTAATAGTATTCTTTACTATTTTTGGTCCAATGATTATGTCACACACAACTCCAGGAAACCCAATCTTAAAAGACCAAATTAGAAACTTATCACCAAGCTCAGAATATTGGTTCGGAACTAATGATGGCGCAGAATGCATTTGGACAGTAATTTGGGTTGGTTCAAGATTCTCGCTTGTTTTAGCGGCGGTTTCTTCCGTAATTAACGTTATTATTGGTCTTGTTGTGGGTGGTTTATGGGGTTATATCCGTAAACTCGACCCAATTTTAATTGAAATTACTAACGTTATTAACAACATTCCTTCATTATTAATTTACTTAATGCTAATGCAAATCTTAGAACCTAACTTTTGGAGCATGGTCTTCGTGATGTGCTTATTTGGTTGGTTAGGTCTTGCTTCAATGATGAGAAACCAAATCATCATTATTCGTAATCGTGAATTTAATATTGCTTCAGAAACATTAGGTAGTTCTACAAGCGCAATTATCATTCACAATTTATTGCCAAATCTTGTTTCAATCATCGTTCAAGTTATTTCTGGTTTCATTCCATCATGTATTTCAATGGAAGTATCATTGCAATACTTTGGATTGATGGATGCTGACCAAGTCACTTTAGGAAAGGTGTTAAGTGAAGCGGCAGGAAAAGACTACACCGCTTATCCGCATACGCTATTGTTCCCAGCATTAATAATGATGATTATTACAGTCGCATTCTTCTACTTTGGATTAGCTTTGGCTGATGCTACTGATCCAAAGACACATATGTAGGAGGGAAAACTATGGCAGAAAAAGAAATTGAAATTAAGGTTAGCAATCTGTCTGTAGGTTTCCACTTACACGGACAAGAGTCGCACGTTATTAGAAATGTTTCGATGGACATCTATAAGGGCGAAACATTTGCAATTGTTGGAGAATCAGGTTCTGGTAAATCAGTTTTCACTAAAACGTTTACCGGAATGCTAGAACAAAACGGATTTATCAGTAATGGATCTATTATTTTTGAAGGTCGTGATTTAGCTAAAATCAGAACTAATAAAGAATGGATTTCAATTCGTGGACGTAAAATTGCTACGATTTTTCAAGATCCGATGACTTCTTTAAATCCGTTATTAAGAATCGGCTATCAACTTTCTGAAACCTTAAAATTGCATGGTAATCAACTTCAAAAAATGCATGATGAATTGGTTTCTAAAGAGTTAGTTGCATTGCGTCTTGCTGAAGAGGATTACTATCAAGAATTAAAAGCTATTGCTCAAGAACAACAAAATGCGATTAAAAACTTAAAAAAAGAAAATCCTGGAATCAAAAACAATGATTCTAAAATTAAAGAAATTAAACTTGTTGCAAAACAAAAATGTAATGAGGCTAAGGAAAAACTAAACAAAGTTAGACCTCAATTAAAAGCAGATTATAAAGCTTCAAATAAAGCTGCTACTGAAAAAGTGCGCGAATTTAAAAATAATGTACTTGCAGAAATGCGTAAAGAAATGTCGGAAGCTAAAGCAAATGGTGCTAGTCGTAAAGAGCTTATTGATATAAAAGAAAAGCACAAGAGACGTCTAAAAGTTACTAATCGTCAGGCTAAAGCTGAAGCGATAGAACTTTTAAGAAAAGTTAAAATTCCTAATCCCGAACAACGTTATCGTGATTTTCCATTCCAATATTCAGGCGGTATGAGACAACGTGTCGTCATCGCTATTGCACTTGCGTGTAAACCAAAAGTTTTAATTTGTGATGAACCGACTACTGCGCTAGATGTTACTGTTCAAACTCAGATTCTTCAACTTATTAAAGATTTGAAGAAAGAGTATGAATTTACCACAATCTTTATTACTCACGACCTAGGTGTCGTTGCTAGTGTCAGTGATCGTGTCGCTGTCATGTATGGTGGTCAGATTATCGAATATGGTACTGTTGAAGATATTTTCTATCAACCTGCTCACCCATATACTTGGGCACTTTTATCTTCGTTACCACAACTTGCAAATGATGGAGATGAGTTAATTTATATTAAAGGTAATCCACCTTCATTTGGTAAAGAAATTGTAGGCGATGCTTTTGCACCACGTAGTGACTATGCAATGAAGATTGACTTTATTAAAGAGCCGCCGATGTTTAAAATTTCAGATACCCATTATGCTAAAACGTGGTTGCTTGATCCACGCGCACCGAAAGTGAAAAAACCAAAATTGATTCGTAACATGGAAGAAAAAATTCACAATACTATGAATTCGATGCAACAGAAAGTAGGTGAAGCCGATGCCACAAGAAAATAAAGAAGTTCTCATCTCGATGAAAGATGTAGTTATCGGCTATAAAAACCACAATCGTCTCTCGGTTATTGTCAATAATCTAAATCTTGACATTTATAAAGGAGAAGTACTTGGTTTAGTTGGCGAATCAGGCTCAGGTAAAACTACAATCGGAAGATCAATCATTCGTATAGTTCCAATAACAAGCGGTGAAATCACCATGAATGGTAAAAGAATTTCGGGTAAGATTTCAAAAGCTGAAGCGCGAGAATTAAAAAAACACGTTCAAATGATTTTCCAAGATCCTTCAGCATCATTAAATGATCGTAGTAATATCGACTACATTGTTTCAGAGGGAATCAAAGCTTTCCACATGTATGAAAGTGAGAAAGAACGTTTGGCAAAGATTACTGAAATCATGATGGCGGTCGGTTTAAGACCAGAACATTTATCTCGTTATCCTCATGAATTCTCCGGTGGACAACGGCAAAGAGTTGGTATAGCTCGTGCTGTTGTTATGAATCCAGAACTTATTATTGCTGATGAACCTATTTCTGCACTTGACGTTTCAGTTAGAGCTCAAGTATTGAACCTTATTCGCAAATTCCAGCAAGAAAAGAATATGACTGTTCTCTTTATCGCTCACGATTTGAGTGTTGTTAAATATATCTCGGATCGTATTGCGGTTATTTATCAAGGTAATATCGTTGAAATCGCTTCTTCTAAGAGATTATTTGAAAAACCATTACACCCTTATACAAGAGCGCTTTTAACTGCTATTCCTATTCCCGATCCTCGTCTTGAAAAGAATAAAGAAATCATTGTATACGATAGTTCAATTCATCACTACGATGAAGAAAATCAACCTTCTTTTATTGAGATTGAACCTGAACATTTTGTTAGAGCATCTGAAAAAGAGGCTGAAGAGTATCGTAAAATGTTATAGTTGAATAACCAAGAGAAATCTTGGTTTTTTTCTTTATCATAAATCTAGAATATAAAGTGCTAGTAGACCTCTTTTATAACATACATTGTTGTAGATGAGGTTTTTATTATGACAATAGCGGATTTAAAACTAAATCAAAAAGGGAGAATTATTTCTATTAATGGAAAAGGATTATTACGTCATCGTTTGATGGAAATGGGATTTACGCCGCAAACCATAGTAACATTAAGAAAAGTTGCCCCTTTTGGAGATCCATTAGAACTCACCATTCGTAATTATGAAATATCAATTAGAAAAGATGAGGCAAAAATGATAGAGATAATGGAGATAAAAGAATGAGAATCGCATTAGTAGGAAATCAAAATAGCGGTAAAACAACACTCTTTAATCAATTAACTGGATCTAATCAGCATGTCGGTAATTTTCCTGGTGTCACAGTTGATATTAAAAGAGGAAAATTGCGTGGCAATAACAAGTTAGAGATCATTGACTTACCAGGTATTTATTCTCTTTTACCATATTCCGAAGAAGAACTTTTAGCGCGTGATTTTATTACAAATCAAAATATTGATGCAATCATTAATATTGTCGATGCCACTAATTTAGATCGAAATCTCTATTTAACTTTGCAGTTGTTGAGTTTAGAAATTCCACTTGTTGTGGCTTTAAATATGATGGATGAGGCCAAAAATTCTAATATATTTATTGATTTAAATAAGTTGGAAGAAATGTTACATGTAAAAGTAGTTCCGATATCTGCGTTGAGGCAAGAAGGATTACTTGAGTTAATCGATAAGATTCAAAATGTGTATAAAGAGAAAAATATCGTGAATGCTGATTTTTTATTTAAAAAAGAGGAAAAAATATTTAATTCAATTCAATGTCTAAAAGCGTGCTTTGATAAAAATAATGCGATTAAATTTCATCATAAATATTTAGCGATACATTTATTAGAAACAGATGAAAGTTCAATTCCTAATATCTTAAAAAAAGAAGATAAAGAACAACTTAAAGAAGAAATCGAAAAGTTAGAAAACTATTATCATAAAAAGCATGAAGAAATTTTTGTTGAAATTCGTTATAAGTATATCGAAAGTATCACATCTAAATGTGTTCGAAAAAATAATGAGATTACAAAAGAACAAAAAAAATCGCTTAATATCGATAGAATTTTAACACACAAATATTTTGGTTTACCGATATTTTTATTGATAATAATGTTTATTTTCTATTTAAGCTTTGGATCGCTAGGACCATTACTTTCTGACTTACTTGCAACCTTTTTAAATGACTTTAACGGATGGTCCAAAACGATCTTATTAAATTGTGGTGTTAGCAACACATTTGTATCACTTTTAGTTGATGGAATATTTGAAGGAGTAGGGAGTGTTCTTTCATTTGTACCGACTATATTAATACTTTTTTTATGCTTATCCATATTAGAAGATTCAGGTTATATGGCACGTATTGCTTTTATGATTGATAAACCGATGAGAAAAGTGGGTTTATCAGGTAAAGCATTTGTACCTATGATACTAGGGTTTGGGTGTTCGGTTCCGGCGATTTTAGCAACGAGAACTTTACATAGTTCTCGAGATCGAAGACTTACTATTTTTTTAATTCCGTTTATGTCATGTTCGGCAAAACTTCCAATATATGCATTGATATCTTTAGTGTTTTTTAAAGCACAGGCACCTATAGTTATTAGTGCATTGTATTTAGGAGGGATTGTTCTTGCTTTATTAGCTGCATTAATGATAAAACTTATTTTTAATAGCAAACCGATTCCATTTATTATGGAATTGCCGGCATATAGATTTCCTAGCTTTAAAAGTACAACTTTATTGATGTGGGAAAAAGCAAAAGATTTTTTAAAAAAAGCATTCAGCGTTATTTTAATCGCTTCGATAGCAGTTTGGTTTTTAGAAAATTTTAATGCTAGATTTGAATATGTCACAGATTCCAATAATTCATTATTGGCAATTATTTCCCAAGCAATCACTCCTATATTTAAACCTTTAGGATTTGCTAAATGGGAAATTACAGCGTCTTTAATTACGGGGTTATCGGCTAAAGAAACAATATTATCAACATTAGAAATATTATTAGGATCAGCGAGTAATATCTGTGCATTAATTGGTCCATTAGAATCGTTATCTTTGCTAGTATTTATCTCACTTTATATGCCATGTATTGCAGCTTTTGCAGCAATAAAGAAAGAATTGCATTCGACATTTGAAGCAATTATGCAAATGATTTTTCAAACCTCTTTTGCATGGTTGATAACTTTTGCAGTATATCAGATAGGAAAGGTGATGATAATGTGCGTTTTATAGAATTTATTTTAGTTATCATTCTAGTTTTTACTATAATAAAAAGTGTCTCATATTTAAAAAACTATTATTTCACTTCATGTAGTGCTTGTAAAAGCCGCTTTAGATGTAAAAATAGAAGAATCTTGAAAAAAGATAAAAAAAATTAAAAAAATTTTTATTATTTAAAAAATTTAAAATTACCAAAGAATAAATATTTTAATTGTCTGACACTTTTATTTTTAAAAATAAGTTGTGACTATTTAAAAATATTGAGTTGTATTACACAAAAGTATTATGTTATAATACTTATTGAACAAAAGCAGAGAGGTATTTTTATGAAAAAAACTATTGGATTTGTACTGATCACATTACTTCAAGCGTTTTTGGCAGTAGTTCATGTCATGAAAGAAGTGAAGGAATTTTTTGTTTCAAACGGCCTTCAATTTGTGGCTGATGCTGCTAAAGCCTTATGCGAGTTTTACAAGAATCTCGCATCATGGATGCAACTTGAAAATCTCGGCATTCGTCCACAATTTGCCACTGCAGCAGCTTGCGTGATTGGATTTATTGCCGAAGCCATCATTTGGTTCCTATTATTTGGTATCATTGGTGCGATCATTAATAAGATTAAACGTAATCGTCGCAGAAAGTTAATGGAACATCCTTATACTTTAACCGAAGAAGAAGAAAGAAGATTTGACCCAGTTATTTATCGCCGTCATTTCCCAATAAAGAGAATACTTTCTATGATTCTTCCTTTAGGTGTCATGTTGTTCTATTTCTTTGTTCGTTTCGATACTGAAATTTGTAAGATGTTCGGTTCTAATAATCTAGGATTCTTAACAATTTGGAGCGATTTAATTAAACCAGTATCAGATGCTTTTAAATTAAATTTACAGGGTAGAGTTTACGCATTAGTTACTAATCCAAACTTCGGTTGGATTGCATTAGCAAATAAATTCATTCCAGAGAGTTTGGTAGCATTAGAATATGTTATCGTAGCTATCATAGCCATTGTTGTATTGCTATTATGGTATTTATTATGGACCTTGTTAGGATTACCATTCCGCAATTTAGCTGCTCGTAGAAGAGCTAAGAGAGCGCGTCAAAAGTACATCGATAAGATGACTAAAGCTGAAGTTAAAGCTATTAAGAGAGATCGCAAAAGAGTGTCTAAGAAAGGCGCTGATATGCTTGGCTTAGAATCTCAAGAACTCGATGTTCCAGAAGAAATAAATGATAAAGCGCTCAATAGTGTTGTGGCTATTAATCGCACCGAAAATGAAGGATTATCACAAGATGTGTTAGCACATGCTGATTACATTGACGATATCTCTGAAGGTGTTATTGATTTAGGCGTCAGTCCTCGCTCTGGCGACAGTGAACAAAAACCAGCTATCGAACGCGAAATTAACTTTGTCGATGAAAAAGAAATTGATATTGTTCTTGAAAAAGAACCAGTTATTGAAGTTGTTGAAGATGAAGAAGTTGATGATAATGAAGTTGAACTTGAAGAGGATCCGTTCTTCGAAAAATATCAACCTGAAAATATCGACATCAATGCTATTGCCGAATTAGGTGATTCGAGCGTACTTCAAGTCTACGAAGAAAAAGAAGAAAAAGAGCCTGAAACTGTCGTTATTAAGGAATACGTTGAACGTCGTGAAGAAAATGAAGACATTATCAATCCTTATTACGAAGAATACGTAGAGGAAGAAAAGGTAGAAGTCAAAGAAAAAGTTGACGAAGAAAAAGCCGAAGAAGAGAAGGTTGAAGACGAGAAAGTTGAAGAGACTGAAAAAGTCGAAGAAGTCGTCGAAGATGAAAAACGGCCAGACATCAAACCGATTTCTATCGTTCGTGGTGAAAAACAAGAAACAAAAGAAGAAGATAAAGAACTTGCTAAACCAATTAACTTCAAACCTACAAACAAGGCTAAGAAGAACATCAAACCAATTGATTTGGAGAAACAACGCAATTACTTAGAACTTAAGAAATACGTTTCATCTAACACTAAAGTTGGTGGTTCTTTAACACCAACCGAGGCCTTTAGTACCGGAACTACTAGAGTTGCTTCAGTTGTCCGTCCATTGTCATTAAAACCTAATAAGAAGATTAAAAATGATAATATTCCTGTGGTTAATAAACCGGAAGATTACAAAGAAGAAAAACCATTCGAAAATGCAAGAAAGAAGATGATTAATCCAATCATCGTAAGACATGACGATGAAAATGGACGCGTCTTTGAAAAGAATGGTGAAACTAAAAAAGTGATTACTCCAGTAGCACCTCTTGTAAAAGAAGAAAAAGCAGATGATAAACCTGCTGAAGAAAAACTGGCTAGACCGATTAAACCGATTGTGCCAAAAAAGAAAGCATTAAAGAAACCAATTAAGCCAGTTGGTGTCAAAAAGAAACAATAAGTTATGGAATGGAAAGACATTTTAGATGAGGAAAGGATTAAACCTTACTACATCGAATTAAAAGAATTTGTAGATCGTGAATACGAAGAATATCAAGTCTTTCCGCCGAAACAGAAGATCTATCGGGCGTTATCTTTAACGCCCTTTTCTTCTACAAAGGTTATTATTTTAGGGCAAGATCCCTATCATAATCCGGGTCAGGCGATGGGATTATCCTTCTCAGTTCCAAAAGGTATTGATTTACCACCAAGTTTATTAAATATATTTAAAGAAATTGAAAATGAATATCACGAAAATATGGTGCATTCTGGTGATTTAACTTATCTTGCAGTACAAGGTGTATTATTGTTGAACACGATTTTATCTGTAAGATTAAATCAACCACTTTCACATCAAAACAAAGGCTATGAAATTCTTACTGATACTCTAATAAAAAAGTTAAATGAAGATGATAGCCCAAAAGTATTTATTCTTTGGGGTTCAAAAGCAATACAAAAAAAGGAGTTTATCACTAATCCTAATCATTTAATTTTAACTTCTCCTCATCCGTCACCATTATCGGCATCACGTGGCTTTTTTGGAAATATGCATTTTATCAAATGCAATCAATTTTTAGAGTCCCATAATCTAAAACCTATTAGATGGATAAATCACGATTAAAGTAAAAAAGGGGATGTTGAAAAACCTAACTGAAAAAAGAGGTTAAAAAGCATCCCTTTTTTCATGGGTTAAAATTGAA
>CANQEO010000013.1 GCA_947595215.1 uncultured Bacilli bacterium | reverse complement strand
TTTTTATTTTTTCAACTCATCTTTGAGTTCTTTTTTGTCTTTTTCATTAAAATACAATTTCCTAGTTAAAAAAAAAAGAAGCTCCATAGCTTCTTCTTTATTTTGCCTTATGTAATAGATGAGTTCATCATCACTTATTAGTTCAAAATTCATGTATCATTTTCCTTTAGTATTTAAAGCTGCTGCAAAAAATAAAGCCGCTGCATTAGAAGCATTTAAAGAATTAACATGACCGACCATAGGAATATAGGCAACATAATCACTATTTTTTAATATTAATTTAGAAATTCCTCTTCCCTCAGAGCCGATGACAATAGCAATCTTCCGATTGTAATCAATATCACGATAATCACAAGTTCCTTTTCCATCACTAGATACAATCCAATAACCATTCTTTTTCAAAGTTTCAATTGTTTGATTTAAATTATTAACTTTAACAACATTTACATAATCTATCGCGCCAGTTGAAACTTTACTAACTGTTGCATTTAAAGGAACTTGGCGATGTTCACCTATAATTATCCATCGCACACCAAGAGCATCAGCGCTTCTTAAAATGGCACCAAAATTATGAGGATCTTCAATACCATCTAAAATAGCAATAGTAGGGTTAGTTTCATTTTGACTCCAATTTAAAAGATCTTGAAGTTCAAGATATTGATAGGCTTGTCTAGCTGCAATGATGCCTTGGTGATTTACATTTCCAACCAAACGTCGAATTTCCTCTTCTTTAATAAAATGAAAAGTAAAATGTTTATTCTTTAGCCAATCAATAATCTTACGATCTTTGAATCCTTCACAGATAAATATTTCATTAGAACCATTTTTATTTAAATAGCTCATCACAGTATTTTTTCCGTAAATGTATTGTCTCACTTTCAATCACCTTCACTAGTATAATAAAGAAAAAAATTGGTTTTAGCAAAATACTATAACCATTTTGTAATATTTATTTAGTGTTCAATTCTATTTTTTTGGTTAATAGATCTTTTATTTAAGTATTTTAAATTTTAAAAGTTTAACTAAACTACATTAAGCCTCTTGCAATAAGCATCTTACGATATTGATCACTTTTTTCAAAGTCTTTGTTTTCACGAGAGAGATTATATTCTTTGAAAAGTTTTATATCTTCTTGATCAAGTTTCTTATCAACGATTTCCAATCCTAACAGATTAAACATTTCTTTTAATGTATTGTATATTTCTTTTATTTTAACTAAATCCTTTTCTCTGTTACGAAGCGCAATATTTCCTTCTTTAACAACACGATATAATTCAGTAATCGCATTAGGAGTATTTAAATCATCCGCTAATGCTGATGTAAAAACTATCATTGAGTCTTCACTTACATTTCCATTCAATTCGATGTTATTCAACTGCAATTCTATTGACAATTTATTAAAACTTTGTGAAATTTTGTCTAATTCTTTACTGGCATTTGATGCCAATTCATCGCTAAAATTAATTGGAGAACGATAATGTGTGTTTAATAAGATAAAGCGAACCACATTTCCTCCGTATAAATTTAACATTTGCTTAGCTTGCTTTACGTTTCCTAATGATTTAGACATCTTGACATTATCGATATTAATAAAGCCATTATGCATCCAAACATTTGCAATCTTATGTCCATTAACAGCGATGGATTGAGCGATTTCATTTTCATGATGTGGGAATTTTAAATCAAATCCACCACCATGAATATCAATGTGACCACCTGCAACCAATGAATTAATCATCACGACACATTCACTATGCCATCCCGGTCTACCTTTTGACCAAGGTGAATCAAATTGAATTCCTTCATCGGTTTTCTTCCATAAAGCAAAATCTAATGGTGATTCTTTCTTGCTATTTTCTTCAATTCTAGCACCTGCAATTAAATCATCTTTTTTCATATTGCTTAAGGAGCCGTAATCATCGATTTTAGACACTCTAAAATAGACATCACCATCAACGACATATGCATAACCATTAGCAACCATTTTACCGATAAAATCAATAATCTTATCCATATTTTCAACTACGCGTGGTTGATATGTAGGTTTTAAAGAATGGATAGCCTCTCTATCCTCTTCAAATGCTTTAATGTATTTATCGGCGATTGTTTTTTCATCTAGATTTTCTTTTTTTGCTTCAGCGATGATTTTATCGTCGATATCGGTAAAATTAGAAATAAAGGTAACTTTATATCCAAGATAGATAAATAGTCTTCTAAGCACATCAAATACGACAACAGGACGCATATTACCAAAATGAACATAATTGTAAACAGTAGGTCCACAAACATAACATGTCATTTCTTTTTCTTTGATAGGTTTAAAGGTTTCAATTTGGTCGGTAAGACTATTATATAATTTGACTTCCATAACAAATTCTCCTAGCAAATCTATTTTACATGATAACATACATAAATGCTAATATTTCTTTTGCATAAAGAGCTTAAATAAAACCTTAAATTACCTTTTTCTTTTTTGTGACATACAAGCTAAATGCATCGCCAAATTATCAGAAATAAAATGTGATAAAAACCGAAGAATTTTATAGGTAACACTAGTGAAGATAACTCTCTTCTTTCCCATTTTTTCAATGCCAATTTTTGCTACTTTTTCACTTTCTTGTTCTGGTGTTGTAAAATGAACATTTGCTTTATTTTGAAATTCAGTTTTAGTCGGACCCGGACATAATACACTTAATTTTACTGGACTCTTTCGCTTTTTAAGTTCATAACTAAGCGCTAAAGATAATCTATATACATAACTTTTAGTCGCATAATAACATGCCATATAAGGGCCACTATAAAAGGCAGCAAAAGAAGCGATATTTAAAATAATGCCACCCTTATCTTTTTCGAATTTATTAATAAATAAGTGACATAAATTTTGTAAAGCAATAACATTTGTTTTTACCATTTGTTCTTGTTCTAATATGTTCAAATTTTGAAAATTTCCATACAAACCAAAACCCGCTGCATTGATTAGGACATCTATCTTTTGATTATTTAGACTTTCGATTAATTTAAGACAATTAGTTGTATCCGAAACATCCATTTCAAATATTGTTACTTTTGTCTTAAATTCATGTTTCAATTCTTCTAAGCGATCTTTTCTTCTTGCAACCAATATTAAATCATAACCTTTTTTCGATAAAATACGTGCCATATCTCTTCCGATACCAGAAGATGCTCCTATTACTAACGCTAACATAATTTCACCATTTTTATTATTTACACATTATTAAAAATTAAGCACCACATCCGTTGAATTTTTGATTTTTCTTCTTTGAAATAATTGCCCAAATCCCTTGTAAAAGAACGATATATTATTTTTGTCATAAAGGTCTCGATGTCATTTTTCAGACAAGCTTTAAGTTTTCCATATCAGTCTGCGAATGATTATCAGAAAATGAGTAGAATTTTGTATCGAATTATAAAGAGCACCACTATGTGAAGAGCAAACCATATTTTTAACTCTTGTATTTTTTAAAATGTTAATGCCAAGTCAAACGAAAAGTTCATGTACGGCGCCGTCCGGGAAGGAGGCAGAGCGCGAGATTTTGAAGAAGCCATCGAGTGGCCGTTTCCGCCGGAATGCTCAACCGGATCTACAATGTTTCCAGAATGGAGCATTCGCTCTCGGCATTTGATAAGTTAAATCAGTTTAAATTGTTTGTGTTTGATACAGGACTATTGAAACACATGGCAGGAATCGACTTTGTATTGCAAAATGGCATGGAGATCATTCCCGTGGAAGCAAAAGGCGGCGAGAACAAATCCGCACCATCTTTCAAAAAATTTATCGCCGAGCATCATCCGACGAATGCCATCCGTTTCTCCAAGCGCGGATATCGCAAGAATGGTGCGTTTACCAACATTCCGCTGTATCTTGTGGGAAAGGTAAAAGACCTTCTGTAATCATTGCAAACTTGTGGGTATATCTGATTGATTTCTCAATCTCATTGGAGTTGTTCAGTTATTCTTTTGCGAAATTATGTTTCCTTCCATAATTTTTATGTTGCATCCCATGTTAACCACACTCAAATCGGCTTTTCATTGGATTTTTTACCATCCTTATGAGAAGTCCCCTTTGCAAGCAGCCTTTAAAATTAACAAGAAATTAATTAATTTCACCAATGTAATTTACATAATCTAATGTATTAAGTGCCTCAATAATTTCGGAGTGGCGTTTATATTTTTTTAACTCTTTACTATAAACACTCAAAGATACAGTATAAACGCTTAGGCCAGAATTATTGTAAGCCGGATTAGATTCGATATCATCAATTGTAATATTTAATTTACGTAATGTTGCAACAAAATCTTGTAAATTCGATTTATTTTTTAATTCCAAATGGATTTCAAAATGATTTGATTTATTTTTTAAGTAAATCTCAATTTTAGGAAGAATAGATAGCGATAAAGCAAGCAATATCATATAGATAATAGAAACCGTGTAGAATCCAGCCCCTATTGATAGACCCAATATCGCAGTCGCCCACAATGCAACAGATGTGGTTAAACCTTTAATTTGATTTCTCGATGAAAATAATATAGAGTTACTACTTAATATCGCAATAGAAATTAAAACAGCTGCTGAAAGTAATGGAAAACTAAATCCATACGTTTCTACAAAGAATACATCTATCATTACTGCAATTGTAGATGATAAAGAAACCAATATAAAGGTTCTAAATCCAGCCGCATGTCTTTTATTTGCTCTTTCATATCCAAGAGCGGCCGCAAAAATGAATGATAACACTATTCTTATCAAAATCGTCCAAAAATTCATTTCGCTAGACCATGAGCCGAGCAATTTAGCAATCGGATCAATAATTTCAATTCCTTCCAATGATACAAAATACATACTTTCTCCTCCTACCTTCTTCTTCTATATCTTTGATAACGCATTCCAATTGATTCGTAATGTTCTTCAGCCGCCTGAGTAAATGCCTCTTCTTCTTCGGAGATAGGCACTCGTTCTGGTAGCTGTTTTTGGATTTCTTCAATTTGTTCCACTAGAAGTTCCACATTAGTCTTCGGTGTACCATCTTCTTTTACTTCTTTTACTTCCACGATATCTTCTAATTTAGTATCGTAAGAATGCGATAAATAAAGAGCCAATTTTGAACACGCCGGTCCAATTATTTCATAAAGAACACTCGAAGCCAATATGACAGTTTGTACTTCAGTTCCCATTCCTTCACCAAGCACTCTGGCCGCTAATGCAGCAAGTCCTATAGCTACACCCGCTTGAGGAACTAATCCTAATCCTAAATAATTCCGAACTTCTTTTGATTTCTTAGTAATGGCACATCCAATAAAAGCACCGAAATACTTTCCAACAATTCTAGCAACAACATAGATAATTCCGATTACAATTAATGGTATTGTAGTAATCGAACTATTTGTGCTAAATAAAGAATCTAATCTAAAATTCAATCCCGATAAAACGAAAAACATTAAAAGTATTGGGGGACTAAAGTAATTTAATTGCTTAAATAATTTATCATCTTTTGCAACATTGATATATACCATCCCCATCGACATGCATCCTAATAATGGTGAAACATCTAAAATCGCACATATGCCACAAAATGTAAATAATACAGCAATTGCAATAATCAGACGATTATCGGTAGTTCTTTTTTGAGTCATTAACAATTTTAACAAGAAACCGAATGCACATCCTAAAATTAAGATTCCGACATTTTTAAGAATCGGTAAGATTATCATGTTAAAATCTAAACCTGAAGATTTAGAAGTAGAACTAAGAGCGACTGAAATAGCAACACTAAATGCAATTAAACTCACTACATCATCTAAGCTTACTACTTGCAATAAAGTATCGACAAAATCACCATGTGCCTTCGTTTGACGAATTGTCATGACGGTTGACGCAGGCGCAGTAGCTGACGCTAATGCCGCTAAAACAATTGAAAAAGCTAAATCTAAACGAAGAATAAAATAGAATATAACAAAGATAATTATTGAGGCCAAGCAAGCTTCAAATATTGTTATAACCGCAACTTTAGGACCATTTTTCTTTAAAGTGGAAAGTTTAAAAAATTCTCCCACACTAAAAGCAATAAATGAAAGCGCAATATCAGTTAGAAAATCCATTCCTTCAATTACCCGAGAAGGAACTAGATTTAAACAATAAGGACCAATTAGAATACCCGCTATGATGTATGCAGTTACATTTGGCAATTTTAAAAGCTTTGTTATTCTCGTCATAAAAAACCCCGAAAATAACATTAATGCCACTGAAACTATAACTTCTGCTACAGGTGATATTTGCTGTAGATATTCGTGAATCGATTCTAACATTTCATAATCAAACTTTCATTGCCATAATATTATAACACTTTGAAATTAATTCAACAATCCTCAAAAATATAGAAACACTTTAATTAATTTATTTTTCACTTTAAAAAAGAGGTCCTATAGGACCTCTTAATCTTAATAACTAAATTTATTTAATATCCGCTTGGTGAAGTTCACCTTCGCCGAATTCGTAGTTGTCAACAAATTCACGAAGCTCTCCAAAATCAACTTCTCCACCCGGATTATTGAGCGATAAATCGCCTACGATCTTAAATATTATCTTTGTCTCAACACTCATTTTTGTTAAATATGTACCATCGCCCACTAATGTAGCACTCAAATCTCCAAACATAGATTTTTTCAAAATTTCATTTAAATTAACTACAATATTGTAATAGCCATCTTGTGTCTTTTGAAAACTACTAATAATTTGATCGTAATTGATTGTTTTATCTTCTGATTCACCTTGATCAACATTATTTCTAATAAGATTCATTGTAGTAGAATTAAATCCGAATATTATTTCAATGTAATCTAAAATATTGGTTGTAAACTCCTCTAAAGTAACCATAATTGATGTTTCAGAATCATAATATTCATAAGAATTCGGTTTAAAAACACTTCCAACTTTGACAGAAACAGAATCGATGCGATGGATATAAACCATACCATTTTCGATATAGATATTAGAAATACGTTTTTCAACTTTTTTAGTGTCTAAAAGTCCGCTTCCATTAATTCCCGTAACCAGAGGAATATTTAATTTGACAGCGACAGATGTAGAGTTATCTTCATTGACTCTAACCCTAATATCAGTACCAACTATTAAATTGAAAATAGATAACAACGACATTGTTAAATCTCCGGTAATATGGAAATCAGTTAATGAAGCAGTATTCTTTATAAGTTCCATTAATTCACTCATTGATGACCAATCTTGATAATCTTCAATAAGAAGTTCCGGAATAGCTACTTCAGTATCTGCGGTTAATACTACTTCAACTCTTTGAGTCTCAGTAACCACATGAGCTTTAACATAATTTAACCCACTTCCATCACGCGGTACTGATAATTCAAACAATCCATCTAAACCGAATGAATTTGAATCAACGGCAAGATAAATTTCATTCTCAGTATATTTAAAGGTAACGACATCTTTTAAATCTAATGAATTAAGAAATTCATTAATATTTTCTGAATTTAATCCTAAATTGCCCAGAAATTTATTTAAACCATTTAATGAATTTTCAACTTCGACACCGGCAATAGAAAGGATGACATTTATAATATCACTAATTGATTCACGACTCAACGCCACTTTCATAGTGTTATATGAAAGATATAAGACATCCTCTAAGTATTGAGCTTCAGCGTGATGTTCGTTTTCTCCTTCAATTACATCAACATTAGCATAATAGTGATTGTTATTAATATCTAATTGTGCATTAGCATCAATATCATATGTGAGAATTTCAGTTTGTTCTTCATCTATTTGTGGTTCATCGACGGCATCAAATGCATTTACCTCTCCTTGATTTTCTTCTCCATTAGTAATATTATTCTCTAATTGATAAACATCAACTGATAAATCAACATTTAATAATGGACTATCGATAAATTTTGAAATTGTATCAAGAATTTCAAAACTTGGGGCGATGTCTAAATATTCTTCTTCATCATCAATTTTAGCAACTGGATTAGTGACTAAATATTCAATTCCAAGGGATAAATCAAAATCGTAAGATCCGAGTGAAGCACCTTGAACTTCAACTCTTTTAAGTTTATAAGAATCATTATTTTCCAAAAGAATTTTAATATCATAACCATCAACTAATATTAGGGTTAAAAGAATTCCTTCCTCAGTCTCTTCTTCTTCCATTTCATCTAATTTTGTGAGTAAATCATCAAGATTAAAGTTAAAGTTGGAAAAATTAAGATCATTGGTTTCTGGAGTATTTGCTCCAAATTGATCTGCGATTTGTTCAATTAAAAATTTAATACGTTCAGCTGAATCAATGCTCATCTTAGCTTTTCCAGCCGATGAGAACATGTATATTGTGTTATTATAATAAGATACATCCAATTTTATATCTGCATTAAAAATTTGTCCTTCTAATGTACCTTGAACTTCTACACTATCATCTGTATTATCAACTGCGATATGGGCGCCTAAATCAAAATTGAAATCAATGATACTATTAGTTTCATCATAAATAGAAAAATCACCATAGAAAGAACCATTTTGTAATTGAACAGCCCCGATAATTAGTTTTTCTAATGGTGAATAAACTATTTCAGGAGTTGATTCACTCGAAGGTTGATTTTCACTAGTAACATTTTCAGTTATTGAAGATCCACCATCGCTTGAAGTATAATTAGGAATTTCATTTCCATCACAGGACGATAGCGAAACCATCGCCATAGTAAGTGCTAATGAACATAATATCTTTTTCATTGTAATTTCTCCTTATTTCGCAATATCATATGAACAAGTTTCTTCTAAACTTGGAATTGCGATATCATCGTATGAAAAGTATAAATTCATAACTGCTGTACAAGTGACAGCAATTGTCTTTTGGGTCTTATATTGTTCGTCAACTTTGATATATTCGAATTCGTAATATTCATTTAAAGAAAATGTAAAATCGATATAAGTAAATGTCGGACGATTATCAAGTTGCGAAATATATTGCATTTGTTTGGCGTAATAATAAGCGCTAGCTATCGGATCTAATGAAAATTTGAATGTTAGTTCACTTTCATTGAGGACTTCCATGTCATTTATAGTTTGTAAGGTCACAATGTATGGAAATGGATCCGATAATTTTTTGGCATATCTTTCGAAAAATTCATCTTCGTTTACAGTCTCTTTTTCTTCATTCCATTCGGCGCTTTCAACATCTTCACTTACATTACCATTATAGATGTCAATGTTCTCATCTTGATAATATCTTTCTGCAAGAGCGATATTAATGATGCCTGATGTTACACTTTTTGATAATGATTCGGTGAAGTATCGACTTCCTAATTTGCTATTTGTCGAGTTGACTTTTTGATTAATAACCGAATAAACATCTCCAAGTCCCACAATTTGATATTGCTCACAATTTTTTAAATTGTTCATTGCCAATGAGAAATAATCATATGGCGTATAATGTGACATATCATTATCGGATTGATAAGTTGAATCTGATAGTTTATCCGGATTGATTGAGTTGTATATAGAGTCATCGTTACAACCGACTAATAGCACCAAACTTAGACCAATTAATAATATTTTTTTTACTTCCATGCTCACTCCTTGCCATTCTTCTTATACATCACTACACCTTTAGCTACATTCCACAAATAACGTAGCGGTATCGTAGTGATTCGCGAAATTTGTCGCGCTGAAGCCTTCGTAGATTCCATGATGGATTTAATGATTTCATTAAGTCGAGTTCGAGGCACATTAATAAGTTCATTTGGTTTCATCATATAAGTTAATTCGATATAAGTAGAAATCTGCGAATCACTCAAACTTGTAAAGTACGAAGTTTCTTTATCTTTTAAGTCAAAAATGTATCGATAATTAGTCTCGTTAAGATTTAATACTTCTTCAAAATATATTTTTGAAAGCCAAGGATCACTAAATAATGAAGTACCAGAAGAAAAATTGCTAAAAAACACTTGTCCCATCACTTTGATATCGCGGATGAAGTACAAGATTTCTTCTTTGTCATGTGCGGCTTTACTTTGATAACGATCAATAAATACATTACCTTGTTTTTGATGTTTACGATTATAGTAGTTAGCAAATGAAACTGTCAGTTTTCTCATTAATAGTTCTAATGAAATCTCACATTCATGAATAATAAATGCAAAAGAATTATCAACTAATGTATAAGAAAGTAAATCATAGCCTTTAATCGACACCAATAAATCAAGAAAATATCTTTGATCGTCAAAATCAAACGCTTTTTCTTCGGCACGCAAATTAACAAAGTAGACACCTAAAGCACTTTTTTCTCTCGCTTGTCTCGCCATCATGTTCACCTCCATTTCGTTTTAATTATAGATAATGCATTTATCAATGTAAATAAAAAGTGTCCCTTTTGCAACAATAAGCGTCCCATGTGCAACAAAAAAAAATGGGCTTAACCGCCCACTTAGCTTTATAATTTTAATTATTTTACGAAACGAATGTATTGTGCTTTACGCTTTTTTGGATATTCAGGATACTTTTTTGGATAGCCAAGAATGCAAGTACCAACTATTATTAATTCGTCACTTATCCCTAATGAATGTTTTAACTCTAAACCTTCTGGAGATTGAAAAATATCTTCAACACAATTAATCCAACAAGATCCAATTCCTAACGACTCTGCCGCCAAAAACATATTTTGAAGAACACAAGATCCATCTTGAATCGGACATTTAGAATCTTTCAAGGCTGCGACTAAGATAATTTCTTTTGCACCATAAAAAGGATCACGACCATCGAATAATTTCATTCCTAATGCTCTTAACACTTCGCGCTTAGTTTCATTTTTAATAACTATTATCTCTGCCGATTGCCGATTCATCGCACTTGGTGCAAATGTTCCAGCTTGTAAAATAAGATTCAAATTTTCTGTAGAGACCGGTTTATCAGTAAATTCACGATAACTTCTTCTTGTACTAATCGTTTGAATCGTCTCATTCATGGACATAATAATCATCTCCCTTATATTTTTATTATAATAAAAAATAATCGAAAACAAAACTCCCTTTTTATTATGTATTTATATAGAACGATTTTTGTAGAAACTCAATTAATTTCTCGATGAAACAATGAACGTGAGATTACGTCGCAAATTTGATGAATTGCGCTACGAGCATTTAAATAGGAAATTGATATCGAGGAATCTATCTTCCCCCTAATAGAAGTTTTCTTAAAATCTTAATTTTATCTATTATAAACATTACAATCAATGATATAACTACTTGCGCCAATGCTATAATCAATACTATAAGTAAATTGAACCCCTTTCCTGGAATGAGCCAAGATACAACTTCGTTCAATATATGGACTGAGAATACATATATACCAAGTGAATATCTCGACAACATGCTTACAATTTTATTTATGTTTTGAAGATTAGCCAATTTCACTATGGCATCAATTGTCAATATTACAGCGATGCTCCCAATCGCTCCAGCAAATGTTCTATATACTAAAGCAATAGTAAAATCCAAATAATTTTCCTGACCATATACTGTAAATCCCAAGCCTGGTGGTACATAAATATAATAATCATTTTTCCACAACAATACTAAAATAAAATGAATAGCAATAAACACTGCAATTGAATATGGTTTCTTTGCAGTTTTAATCAAACTTGCGAGTTTCTCGCGATATTTTGCAAACAAATAAGCTCCGACAAAAAATGGATATAACCAAATAAACTTTCCGATAAAAGGCAAAAACGGCGAAATTATAAAAACTATAATATATACCCAAATTTTGTCCTTAAGAACATAATGGACAAACGCTGTTACGAGCGACAATCCTAGCATGCTCCATAGAAACCACATGTTGTGTATTACGTCTTTATAACTGAGAATTGTAGATAAAAAATTTAGCTCCCCGAATTTTACAAAATTCATAACAGCTGTCCATATGCATAAAATTACCTGCCATGACATGATTGGTATAAGCAACCTTTGTAATCTATTTATTATTACTTTCTTAAAGTTACGTTTGCTTATTGTATAATAAAATAAATATCCGCTTATCATCGCAAACAAGGGCATATGAAAGGAATAAATATATCTAAAAAGAAAATTCTGAAAAAAGGCATTACTTTCAAGATATTCTGTCCCACAACCATATTGAATGCTATGTCCAATGATCACAAGCAATATGGTAAAAGCCTTTATTATGTCTATTGATACATTTCGCTTTTCTATCATTTTTTCTCCTTTGCGAACGTAAGCAGATACTGCTCATATTCCGTTCTCGCCGAGCTTGTCTTTTGCATTCAATTAGGCAAACCCGTGCTGAGCAACACCATTTCTATCCACGTCAGTGTAACACAAAATTGTCATATGGTGCAAGTATTCGTTATCTATAGAGGTTATCTCCGCTATTTTATTGTATTAACTGGAAGAACTTTTCTCTTTAATAAAATGATTAAATTATTTATAATCATAAATGAGGAGTTGATTATAGTGAAAAAAGGAAAACTTTTTATATTCGGAATCACGCTTTTATTTTTAGGTGCATGTAATACGAGTGGAGAAACACAATCAAGTAGTATCAGTTATCCAACTTCATATGTTGAACAAGAAACAAGTTTCAATAGCGATCAAGAAACAAGTAGTATTGATGATATCTTACCCTCAGAAGATATAAGTGATTCAATTTATGATAATACTTCTTCCGATGACTTCGTCTCTAGCAATGATATCGATTCTTCTGATGATATCAATAGCGACATTTCTTCAGAAGATTCATCTAGTGAGGAAGTTAGTATTGGTGGTAATTTATCAAATGGTGGCGTTTTTAGCGATACCAATACTAATCCATGGGGCAGTATCGTTGGCTAATTAAATCAGCAGTTACATTTAAGAATTTTCAAAATTTCGTTAGGACTATCAATAATATAATCAGCATCGTTAACTTGTAATTCTTCTCGAGTTCTAAAACCCCAAGTGACGCCTATCTTTGTAAGATGGGCGTTTTTTGCTGTTTTCATATCAATATCGCTATCACCGATATATAGGACTTCCTCTGGTTTAAGTTTCATTTCATCTAAAAGCAAGAATACACCTTTCGGACTAGGTTTTGTAGGAATTCCTTCACGTTTTCCAAAAGGATAATCAAAATTTTCTAATCCAAAATAATGATCAATTACTTCTAATGTGTCTTGATGAGGTTTGTTAGATAACAAAGCAATAGTGATATTTTTTTTTCGTAATTCTTTTAGTAATTCAATAGTGCCTTCATATGGAGCGGTTTTAATCGTTTTTCTTTTTCCATATATGAAATTATAACGTTCTTTAAGTTCATTCTTTTTTGCCTCTTCAGTAGAATATTTAGCAATTGCTTTTTGAACTAAAATATCAACACCACTTCCGACAAAATATTTCATTTCTTCTGTAGTGTAATCACCAATAAATCCCATTTCGTTTAGAGCTATATTTATTGAATCAGTGATGTCTTCAATAGTGTTTAACAATGTTCCATCTAAATCAAAAATTATACCTTTTATCATAAGTCTACCTCGCGCTTTCTATCATAAATAAATTTTGAAATATTATAAAGAAATAACATAAATTTCTTAGATTTCTTTTGATTATATATTGTTTAATATATAATTAAGAAAAATATAGGAGTTCAAATATGATTAGTTACGACATCATTCTTAAACTTCTCGGTGGTCTTGGGGCATTTTTAATTGGTTTTAAGATTCTATCAGAAACAATCGAATCTTTAGCGACCAATCGTCTAAAAAAATTATTTGATAAATCTTCTAAGAATCCTCTAGTTGGAGTCGGTATTGGAATCGGTGCTACCGCATTAATGCAATCTTCATCAGCAACAACGGTTATTGTAGTCGGTTTTGTTAATGCCGGTTTAATGAATCTATATCAAGCTACAGCTGTTATTATGGGAGCCAATATCGGCACTACAATCACTGCACAATTAGTTGCTCTCCAAGCCTTTGATTTTAGCACTTTTGCAATCGGTCTCACCGCCATTGGAATATTTCTAAATCTTCTCTGCAAGAAAAAAGAAAAAATCAGCCAACTAGGATATGCTATCGCTGGTCTTGGATTAATCTTTTTAGGCGTCAGTTATATGTCATCTCAAATGAGTTTTTTAGCAAGCGATGAAAGCGTTAAAAATGCATTTGAAACTATCAATAATCCAGTTGTTTTATTGCTAATTGGTATGGCCGTTACTGCTTTAGTTCAATCTTCTTTTGCAGTGACTTCAATCGTCATCTCATTAGCGGCCGCTGGAATCATGATAGGGGGCGTTGGCAATGGCGTTTATTATGTAATTTTAGGTACCAATATCGGGACTTGTGTAACCGCGATTTTATCTTCAATTGGAGGAAGTTCAAATACTAAAAGAGCAGCTATTATTCATTTATTATTTAATTTAGTTGGCTCCCTTATCTTTATGATAATTCTTCTTTTAATTCCCAGTTTTCACGAAGTTACATTTGGTGCTTGGTTCACAGAACCTGCTACCCAAATTGCGATGTTTCACACATTCTTTAACGTTGTATGTGTAATTATATTTCTACCATTCATCAATGTTTTCATTAAAATTGCAAAACTTATAACTCCTGAAAAGGAAATTGCAAAAGATAATGGTGTAAATTATCTAGATGAAAGATTCTTAAAGAATCCTCCAATCGCTTTAAATCAAGTCAATAAACAATTGGTGGCTTTAGGTAGAGATTCTCTAAAATCCTTAAACTACGCTTTCAGTTCTTTTGTGAAAAAAGATAATTCTAGCAAAGGAGAAATTGATAATTTAAATCAAAAAGTCTTTTCTATGAATACTAATATAATCGATTATTTAATTAAAATAAGTAGTAATGATTTATCTATTCGCGATGAAAAAGTTATTTCTTCTTATTATCATTCTCTTGCTGATATAGTAAGAATTAGTGAACTTAGTGACAATATCATTAAATATACGTACATTTTAATTAATAACTCATTAAGTTTTTCAGATATTGTTATTGAGCAATTAGGTGAAATGATGGAGTCCATTAATGTAATGGCTGAAAAGGTGTTTACATTAATGGAATACCATGATCTCTCATTGATTAAATCTATTGAAGAATACGAACAAAAAATAGACACCTTAAGAAAAGATGTCATCGATGGTCATATTAAGAGATTAACCGATGGAATTTGTTTAGCACAATCTAATACAGTATTTACAAATTTGGTAGCCAATCTTGAAAGAGCGGCTGACCACTTTAATTTCATTGCTCACAATTATCAAAACTAGGGAATCACCATTAATTTTTTTCTTCCGACTTTTTTAACATTAATTTTTGAAAAGTGTATTTGCATCCACAATATAATTGTTGATACATATTATATTTTTTTCTAATTTCAACAGCACGATCGATTCCTTTATTCTTTTTAAAATCCGAAATAAAGTATTTAGTATAATGATATTTCTCTTGTAATTCTATACCGATTTCATTTAATTTTTGAGAATTCTTTTGGCGAGAGATAGTCATCACTGTCGTAAAATAATCAAAGTGATTCTTTTCAGCATAGCGAAAAGCCTCATCCATTCTTAAGCGAAAGCAAATAAAGCACCGTTCTTGACCTTCTGGTAAATCTCGATAAGGTTCAAGATTCTCATTAAATAAATCATTTAAATAACGTGTTTCAATAATTTTAACATTACACTGATGTTCATAATTAAATATCGAGACAAATCGTTTTAATTCACTTAAACGACGAAAATATTCTTCTCTAGGATAAATGTTTGAATTATTAAAATATATAGTCAAATCAAAATATGGTGTTAAAAATTCTAATGGATAACCAGAGCAAGGACCACAACAAGCATGAAGCAATAAACTTGGTTTTGTTCCAGTTTCTTTAATTTTTTCTATTTCTTTAATAGAATTAAAATAATAATTCTTACTTCCCATAAATGAACATTGAATCTCCAAATGAAAAGAAACGATATTGTTGTTTGATTGCTTCAGAATATGCTCTTAAGATAAAATCACGATCTGCAAAAGCCGAAACTAACATTATTAAGGTTGATTTTGGTAAATGAAAGTTTGTAATTAAAGCATCGATAGCTTTGAATTCATAGCCTGGATAAATAAAGATATTTGTCTCTTCAGAACATGCAACAAATTTATTATATTTTTGATAGATTGCTTCAAGTGTTCTAGTCGATGTGGTACCAATAGCAATTATGCGACGTCCTTCTGCTTTAGCTTTGTTCAATATGCTCGCACATTCTTCATCCATCTCATAAGCTTCGCTATGCATGTGATGTTCTAAGATATTATTAACTTTAACTGGTCTAAAAGTACCGAGGCCGATATGAAGCGTCACATCAACAACATCAACACCTTTTTCTTTAATTTTTTCGAATAATTCTTCAGTAAAATGAAAACCAGCAGTCGGAGCCGCACTTGAGCCACTAACTTTTGCATATACAGTTTGGTAGCGAGAATTATCGTCGCATTGAGCTTTAATATATGGCGGTAAAGGCATTTTTCCGAGAATATCTAAAATTTCCAATAAGATACCTTGATAAATTAATTTCATAAGACGAATGCCTTCGTCCTTTACTTCGATACATTGTGCTTTTAATTCACCATTTCCAAAAGTTATTATCGTATCCTTTTTAATTACTTTTGCGTTGCCACATAAGCATTCCCAAATATCGCATCCTTTATCTTTCAACAAAAGGACTTCAACACGAGCATTGGTCTCTTCCTTGGTACCAATCAAACGAGCAGGAATGACTTTTGAGTTATTTCTAACAAGAATATCGCCTGGTTTTAAATAATCAAGGATGTCATAAAAATGACGATGTTCAATTGTTTGAGTTTTCTTATTTAACACCATTAATCGAGAATGATCTCTTTTCTTTTCAGGAGTTTGAGCAATCAGTTCTTCTGGAAGTTCAAAATCGAATTGATCAATCGACATATCCATAATTAAAAACCCTTCTTTTCATTAAAACGAGTTAGGAAATTACGTTTAAAATCTCCAAAGCAATCGTTTTTGATTGCTTCACGAGCATCTTCCATCATGTGAATTAAAAAACGAATATTGTGTATTGATAAAAGTCTTTTACCGAATATCTCATCGCATTTATATAAATGTCTCAAATAGGCACGAGTATAATTTTTACAGCAATAGCAATCACAATCAGCATCTAAAGGTGTAAAATCTTCTTCGTATTTTTGATCGCGTATATTTACTCTTCCTACAGAAGTCATTAGGGCTCCGTGACGCGCAAGACGTGTTGGAAGAACGCAATCAAACATATCGACACCTTTTTCAATTCCATAGAGAATTGCATCGACTGAGCCAACACCCATTAGATAACGAGGTTTATCAGTCGGAAGATAAGGCACTGCGTAATCAATCATTTTAAACATTACATCTTTCGGTTCACCGATTGATGTACCTCCTATTGAGTATCCATCAAAATCCATATTAGTGAGTTCTTCAGCACAAAATTTTCTTAAATCTTCAAATTCGCCGCCTTGAACAATACCAAAGAGAGCTTGATCATCTCTTTTATGTACATCTTTTCCACGTTTTGCCCATCTTAAAGTTCTATCAACGCTATTTTTCATATAGTCATATGTAACAGGATAAGGAGCGCATTCATCTAAAGACATAATAATATCCGCACCAAGTTTCTCTTGGATATCGATTGCGATTTCAGGTGAAAAAAATAATTTAGATCCATTCAAATGATTTTTAAATGTAACGCCTTCTTCAGTAATTTTACGTTTTTCCGCTAATGAGAATACTTGAAATCCACCAGAATCAGTAAGCATCGGACCATTATAGTTCATAAACTTTTGAAGTCCACCAGCTTTTTGAACAATATCAGCCCCTGGTCTTAAAGATAAATGATAAGTATTTGAAAGAATAACACCAGAACCACATTCTTTTAATTCTTCAGGCGAAAGTGATTTAACAGTAGCTAATGTTCCAACTGGCATAAACATCGGAACTTCAACATCACCATGTGGTGTATGTAAGATTCCGTAGCGGGCTCCTGTTTGTTTACATATATGCTTAATTTCTAAATAAAAATCTTTGCTCATTTTTAAAACCTCCGAAAATCTTCAAGTTTCCATGAAGGATTAGCAGATAAAGATAGTGAGGCAAATAATTTTTCATCATAAAGATAAGAACCCACTTTAGCTATCATCGCTGCATTATCCGTTGTACACCATAATGGTGGAATCACAACTTCCACATTATCACGATTTTTTAATCTAGTTACAATTTGTTCTCTTAAATATGAATTTGCAGATACTCCACCTGCTAAAACCACTTGTTTAATATTAAATTCATCCACAGCCGGTAGCGCCTTATCAAGCAACAAATCAATTGCAGTTTCTTGGAACGAACGCGCCAAATCTGGTACATTAACCTCTTCGCCTTTTTGTCTTAAATGATTAACGAGATTAATGACCGCTGTTTTTAACCCAGAATAAGAATAATTATAACTATGATCATCTAAAGGACGTGGCAAAGTATATCGATGTTGTCCTTCTTTAGATAACTTATCAATTGAAACTCCTCCGGGATATGGCAAATTAACCACCCGAGCCACTTTATCAAAAGCTTCACCGATTGCATCATCCATCGTTTCACCGATAATTTGAAAATCAAGATGTTTTTTCATCAACACCAGTTCAGTATTTCCACCGCTTACTACAATCGCTAAAAGTGGAAATTTCAATGGATTAACGTACTCATTAGCGTAGATATGACCCGCTAAATGGTGAACAGGAATAAGAGGTTTATTGTATGCAAGCGCTAAAGTTTTAGCACATTGTAGACCAACATGTAAAGATCCGATTAACCCCGGACCAGAAGTAACAGCAATCGCATTGATATCATCCATTGACATTTTGCTAACCTCTAAAGCTTCTTTTAAAACCACACCGATATTTTCTACATGTAGTCGCGAGGCTACTTCTGGCATAACACCACCATATTTCTGATGAATCGAAATTTGAGTTGAAATCACATTAGCCAGTAATTCATCATTTTTTAAGATTGCAATTGAAGTTTCATCACAACTAGATTCAATTGCCAAGATTACCTTATCCATTAGATACCACCTATCACTTTCATCATCATGTAACAATCTTCGCCATTAGAATAATATCCTTTTTTGCGAAGTTTTATCTCAAAGCCATGTTTTTGATATAAATTAATAGCCTTGACATTAGAAATTCTAACTTCTAGTGTTACGCTAAATGCCCCTTTTTTAAAGAGTTCTTCCATCACTTTTTCGAGTAATTTCGAGCCTAAACCTTTTCCTTGATTTTCCTTTGAAATACATATTTTATTAATCTGACCTTGATCAAATAATAACCAATAATCGCAATAACCGATTATTTTTCCATTATCAATCAAAATAACAATATTTGAAAATTCATTATCACCTAATTCATAGAAAAATTGTTCTTCAGACCATGGGGCAATAAAGTTATCTTTTTCAAGAATGGAAATAACTCTTGCATCTGCTTTTGTAGCTTTTTTAAATTCCATATTAATCCTTTAAATACAATGGCTTCAATTTTAAGATATCATTTTCTACTTCAATTATATCTATATATGAAGCCATACCATCTAAAATCTCATAATCCGATTCTAGATTTAAATATTCTAAATCACCCTTTAAAACAAAACCATTTCTTTTATATTTTTCTATTAATAGAAGTGCTTCTTCATTAGTGACAATTTGATCATTTAAAATGCACTTGCCTTTTTCGTAAATAGCAATATAACTTCTATTGCTTCTAGCATTTATCAAAGAGATATAACTTTCGGTTTTGCAACCTAACGCCATTAAAGAAGAGATGGCTTTACATTTAATGATTGGATTTACAGTTGCAATCGTTTTGGCAATGGTTAAAGCTATTCTCACCCCTGTATAAGATCCTGGTCCTTTCGTAACCATTACTTCATCAATATTTAAGAATGAAATATTAGTCTCTTTAAAAGCCTTTTCAATTTCTGGAATCATCAATTCTGATTGTCTTTGCCAAGCATAATATGATTGACGATAAATAAATTTTCCATCACTTAATAAACCAATCGCTAAAAGCGTGTTAGAACTATCTAAGAGTAAGGTATAACTCATAATTTAATCTCCTTTAACCGCGCAATAATCTCATCATATTTGTCACCATATGAAACAAAATTAATTTTTCTTTCACTATCAGAAATTATTTGAATTTTCACTTCTAAGTGATCGTGAATCATCTCTTTGATAAAACATGACCATTCTATGACGGCTACCCCATTACCTTCAATAACTTCTTCAAGACCAATATCAGTATTCGTTCCATCTTCAAGACGATAAGCATCAATATGATATAGAGGAATATTTCCATTAAAGTAGCATTTTAAAATATTAAAAGTAGGACTAGAAATAGTGGCATCAATATCTAATCCTTTTCCTAGACCTTTAGTAAATGTTGTTTTACCAGCACCTAAATCACCATCTAAAGTAACAACCATACCTCTTTTTAAGAATTTTGCTAAAAGTGATCCTAACTTTATGGTTTGGTCTTGGCTAAATGTTTCAATCTCGCAATCCATAAAATACCTCTAAGTAACAAAAATTATATCATCAATACAATAGGTTTTAAAGTTTCATGTATCATTTTCCATTGTCGCAAATGCTTATTTATTTCTTTTATTATCTTAAATCTCGAATTATAATGTTACTATCTACAAAAAAAAGGAGAATTTATGAAAGATCTTATCATTATCGGTGCTGGCCCTATTGGCCTTTATAGCGGTGTTTTAGCAAAACTTCATAGTCTTGACTTTTTAATTATTGAATCACAACAAGAAGTTGGGGGGCAACTTATCGCTCTTTACCCGGAAAAAAATATTATTGATCTTCCTGGATTTAAAGGAATTACCGCAAAGGAGTTTATAAATCAATTATTAAATCAATTAGATGATAGTTCTTTTGCTCATTTAAAATTAGGTGAATCCGTATTAGGCTTTGAAAAAAAAGATAATCATTATTTAATTAATACATCCAAAGGTTTTTTTGAGGCAAAAACCATATTAATTTGTTCTGGAATGGGACTATTTTCTCCAAGAAAAATCGGTCTTGCTAACGAAGATGATTTTTCAAATATTTTATATAGTTTACCAAGTAAAAATCTTCTTTCTCAAAAGCGTGTCGTAATTTTAGGTGGTGGCGATTCTGCTGTTGATTGGGCTCTAGCCCTTAATGAAATTACTAAAGAATGTTCGATCGTTCATCGTCGAAATGAGTTTAGAGCCCACGATAACCAAGTCCAACAAATGAAACAATCAAGCATCAACATATTCACTCCTTTTGTTGTTTCATCTTTAAATGGTAATGATGGAACATTAAAATCACTAGTTATTGAAAATGTCGAAAATCACGAGTTAGAAACATTAGAATGTGACTATTTATTTGTCAATTATGGTATGATTCCATCAAAAGACAACTTTCCAGTAAAAAAAAGAAATGGTTTAATTGTTACTAATGCTTTTTTTGAAACCTCAATGCCTAATATTTACGCTATAGGAAATATTGTTGATTATGTAGGTAAAGTAAAAAATATCACTTGTGGTTTAGGCGAAGCAGTTATTGCTATAACCAAAATCGATCAAGTCTTGAATCCAACAAAAAATATTCCCATCCACTTTTAATCGGAGAGAATATCTTTTTCTTGTAAATCCTTAATTTTCAAATATTCGCGATAATATCTCTTAATTTTCGGATCGTCGAAAGGAAAGAGATTTTTTTTCATCATGTGAAATACTTTTTCATTAACATATCTTATGACTTTATCTAATTTTTCAGAGTAACCATATTTTTTACGATGATACTCATATTCTTTTTCATCAAGGCGAACGATATCATGATTAACTAATAATTTTAAATCTAAATCATAATCGATATATTTTATAATGTGATTATCGATAAGACTTGGAGAAGCGATATTGCAATAATAATAAACATTTTCCTCTCTTAACATTGCGATAACATTGTACCATTCTTTAAAAAAGAAAATCGAAACAGCAGGCTCTCTTGTATACCATTTTCTCCCATCGCCTTCAATAACTTTAGTAACAGAAGAGACAATCACGATAAAATCATCACAATAATCGACAATCATCGCATTGTCCCAAGTGCGATGAAGACTACCATCATGCTTATAACTTTGAACTTGTATAAATTTTCCTATATAATCCAAATTCATTTCTGCTACCTCGAAAAAGATTATATCATTACTTTATCGACTTTTCTATGTTCCTTTTCTTTAATGCTAAAAAACATATATAAAATCTTACTGTACTTTAATTATCTATAACTTTTATGTATAATAATAAAACGAAAGAGGGTTAACAATTTATGGAAGAAAACGAAAAAGAGGTCGTTAAAGAACAAGATATCGAAAAAGAAGAAGAGATAGCAACCGAACCTAAAAATGTTCCTGACGATGATTCTAAGGTTACTTTATTAGAAGTTAATAAAGAAGAGATGTGTGCTAAAATTGAGGAAACTCGTTTAAATTTCTTTAACCTTTATAAACGCCAAAAAAGAATTAACTTAATCGTTATGCTAGTCTTCTTAGCCGTAATTGTGCTTTTCATGGTATTATTCGGCACTGATCCTAGCAAATTTTCTTACGCGTTAGTGGCTATTGTAATCTATTTTGCCTTTATGTGGATATATTCTAAAAAAATGCGTACTATACTTAACGAAGCCGTTGATAAGTATATATCTACATATAGTCGCTTAGTTGATAGTTATGTCTTCAATCAAGAAAATGTCAGCGATGTTGAAATTTTCTTTCACCGCAAAGTGGAACTAGATCAAGTTAAAAGAGCTCGCGTTGTAAAAGATATTAATCATGTTGGTTCTCGCGATTTAATCGAAGGTAAAATGTTTGATATCTCCTTCGTCGCTAGTGATTTGTTAATCAATACACTTGTCGCGGGAGAGAAAAAACCAAAGCCAGTATTTATCGGGAAATACTTTGAATTTGATGATATCAATTTAACTAAAGAAGGTCGTACTCTTATTTATTTACAAGGTAATGAACAAAGTGTAGGGCCAAGTGATATTAATGATTTAGAAAAAGTCAATATCGATGGATTAAAAGATAAATTTAAAGTATACTCTTCAGAGAAAGAACCACAGAAGATACTAAACTTAGAGATGATAAATGCATTAAATGCATTTGAACCAAATGATGATTTAATCGATTTATTTATTTCATTCAATGAAGATAAGGCTTATATCGGATTATCGTATAGTGATGAATTAATGGTTATCCCTCTTATGAAAGAATTTAATGTTGGTCCAACGGAACAATATCATGGAGATATGATTAAATTACTCACTTTAGTTAAATCATTTAAAAATAAATAATATCAATAAAACTAGTAAAAAAAGCCATCGTGAATTAACGATGGCTTTTCATTCACTTCTAATTTTGCTTTTTACTTTCGAAATACGAAAAGATAAAATAGGCAAAAAGCGCTAAAGAAAATAGTCCTATATAGAGATATAATGTATAATCTTCAAACGCTTTACCTTTATTTAATGCTTTAAATAATACTCCTAAACTATAAAATGAAACTAACGCAGAAGAAACGCTACCTAAAATAGAATTAAATGAATTAGCATTATTGATATCTTTCTTTATCGTAACAATGGCATAAACACCAGCAGCAATGATACTTAATGACACGAGCATTGCAACGACGTAATCACTATTAAATTCAATATCTGTACCCACTTCATCAGCATAATATTCATAACTTTGAACATAATTGATTAGGTTTATAACGAATGAAATGACACCTGCTATAGTTAAACTTAGAAATTTACATAATTTAAGCTTCATATTTAATTTCTCCTTTTTCCTCCACAATTAAAAGTCCAGGTTGTTTAATAACAATTAAACTTAGAATAATAGCATTAATAATGATGTTAGGAAGCATATAACCACCATTATAAACTAAACTATACATCCACGGTCCACCAGGAAATCCATCTGGAGTATTGCTTGCCCAGAAAATTACACCGGCAAGAAAATGAGACAAAAATTTACCTAATCCGCCTATAGTAGTAGCTAAAACTAACATAGTCACTTTTTCTTTGTTTGTTTTAGCTTTTCTAAACGGAACGATGAAGATTGCGGCCAGACATACTAGTGGATATGCTACCACATAATCAAGCATGATTTGTAAGAAAACATTATACCAAGTATCTGCAATTGCGTATACACCGCCTAACATTTGTAAAAAACTTAAAACAAAAGCGGCGATTAGACCTGGAACAAAACCTCTTCTAAAAGTTAAGATTAAGATTGGTAACATTGCAATACCAATTGATCCACCATTGTAAAATAATCCTTTAAAAATACCTCCTTGCAAAGCATCTAAAGCAAAAGCTAAAGTTGCCATAATGGCGATTTCTGCCAAAACTTTTGTAGTGAATTTTTTTTCGTTTTCCATCTTTTTCTCCTCTCTAAAAAAAATCCTCTATAGCTAATGCCGCTATAAAGGATAAATAAATAAAAAAACTCCTTACGCTAGCATTACCTAGATCAAGTTTGGTCTATCCCGGTATCAGGAATACTCTCAGCCTAATTCCTTAAGCTCCCATAAACACTATACATAAATTAGCAAAATTTGTAAATAATTTATATTATTTCGCATACATTTATTAGTAGCAAGGAGAAATTTAATCATGGATAGAATTCAACCACCACCTAATTATTACGGAGCTCCGTATCCTTCTAGCGGTGAAACACAAAGTTATCGACCACCGTTTCAAGACCCATATCAAATGCCAGGAACAAATGTTTATCCTCGTGCCGATAATGACATGATGCCATCTAACAATAACAATTACAATAATGGAAATAATTATAATAATCCTAATAATAATGGAAACATGAATAATAACAACAATAATATGAACAATGGAAACTATGGCGGCAATTATACACAAAACACCGATATCGTACACCCATTTTTCGGAAGAAAAATAAAAGTTTATTGTTCTTTTCCAGATTCCGCAAAATGGCACGACGTAGTCTTCGAAGGTGTTATGGTCGAACAATCAAATGACCATATAGTGATTGAAGATCGTGATAATGGAAAATCATATTTAATTGTAGCGGTCTATGTCAATTACTTAGAATTAGATGGTGTCAATAAGATGCGTTAAAAAGGGGATGTTGAAAAACCTAAATTAAAAAAATAGGGATAATCAACATCCCTTTTTTAGTGAAAAAAAGACAAAAT
>CANQEO010000012.1 GCA_947595215.1 uncultured Bacilli bacterium | reverse complement strand
ATAATATTTTTTATTTTTTCAACTCATCTTTGAGTTCTTTTTTGTCTTTTTCATTAAAATACAATTTCCTAGTTAAATTAAAAATCCCCGTACTCGAACACGAGGATTTAAAATTTTAAAGAATATTATTCGGCTGGAACAATACCAATGACGCAACCTCTCCAGTTGCTACTGCTGTTAAGAGAATTGACAACAAAGATAATGTTAACTGGTTTATCTAAATAATCTGCTAAGTGATCATATTCTGGCATACCGGCATCACCTTGTCCAGAGTATAAAAGAATTCTTGGATCACCACTCTTACCATAACTTTGAGGATCTTTGTAGTCATAGATTGACATTGAAGTATAAGTGGTAGTGTATTTATTGATACGGATATTTTCCATATAGTAAGTTTTTCCAGTATGATCAGAAGCAGTAGTTGAAGAAGTGATTTCAGCGACTGTTTTCTTTTCAAAACTATTTACATTGAAATCGATAGTAGCATTTTTTCCAACTATTTCAACTAATTCCGGTGAAGCAATTTGAGTAACATAAGTAAGTGATGTAGGATAAGTAGCGGTTGAACCTCTGATGATAACATCATCCCCTAATGTAACTTTTTGAGCAGTAACAGAACCATAAATATAAATGGCTGCATCTGCATCAGCAATATAGAAAGCACCTGGTGTGGTGTATTCTGAACTAGAGCAAACTAATTGAGTAACAACACCTCTAACAGTAACACTAGTTCCAATAGCAGCATTTAAAGCTTCTGAAATAGAAATATATTCCGGTAATTCTTTTTTGCTAACCGTGACGTTAAATTCTCTAAAGTTTGAATATGTTCCTTTAGTCGCGGTTGCTTTTAAAGTGACATCAACATCATTTTCCGCTTGAGTGACAACAGCATTACTTCCTTCAACCTTAATAGCCGCATTATTAGATTCCCAAGAAATTTGAACATTTCCGGCACCGACAGTTACTAATGAAAAATTTTGAGTAACAGTACTTGGAACATTAAGCGTAGCTAAAGCGTTATTTACCATTTCGGCATTTGGATCAGTTTCTGATGTTTGATCAACATCGGAAGTATTATCGCCAGAATTGTTTCCACAGGCAACAAGGGTAAGAGCCATTAATGCAGCAGCAGTTAATTTTAAATACTTTTTCATATTTTCTCCTCTTTTCTAATTAATCAACTTTTACAATATCCCAACTTAATGAACCATCATCAAGAACTTTACGATTTCCAGGTACCATTTGATAAGATGGGTAGTTTTGTTCTGATTGCATATCCATTTCAAAGTAAAGTGATAAGATGCCAACAACACTTACTGTACTGTTTGTATATTCGGTAATCTCATCATAGGTATATTCCGGAGCTAATGTTCCGTTAAAGCGAATACCCATTGTACCGAACGAAGATAAAGTAATTGCCTTATCATCTTCATCATAATAAGTAACTTTTTTCTTACCATTCAAAGTGAAAGATTTATCTTTACTTTGATTACCTTTAGTAGATGTTTCCATGCGAGTGATTCTAACTAATTTCCCAAGAAGTGGTTCCAACTTTTTAGCGTCAAAGTCAGCATCAGAAATTTCTATTACTTCCGGTAATGGAATCATGTCTGCCTCGTCAGTAATTTTTGTGAATGTCTCTTTTGCCCAAGCGATATCAGACATTTGTTTTTGTCCGCCATATTCAGCAAGTCTACCACGTATTTCAATAGTATCTCCAACTGAGAATAAGTTACCAATTGATTTACCATTAATTCCCATATAGACATATAGTGGATATCCAGCAGCATCTTCGAAGTAGAAATTATTACCAACAAAGTTTGTGATAACACCTGTTAAAGCAATATATTTTCCAGAATTCATATATTCATCCCAGTGTTCGTAAGCATCTTTAATTGACTCTTTACGATTTTCACATTTGAATGGAGTTCTAGAATAGTCGTAATCGGGGTCTTTTTCATAACCAGTATAACGTTTTTGTAAATAACTCATTCTTAATTCTGCTTCAAACAAGATATCACTCATCGTTAAAGATCCGTAAGTATCTTTATAGCGTTCATAGAGTTTTGGTTCAATAGTTTTATCAGCAAAATATACGTATCCTGTGTCACCGAGGTTTCCAGTATAGAAGGAATAACATTCTTCGATTACATCTAATTGTAAACTACGATAACTATGTAAATCATCTGGATTACCACCATCTGGACAATACCAAATTAAGGCCAACCAACGAGTACCATTATTATCTAAGCGAGCACCTGGTTGATATTTTGATTCTTGAGTTGGATAGATATTAGGATTAGAAGTATCAATCGAACTAGCATCGACGATGATACCTTCAGCATTTTCTAATAAATTATGAACATATTTTGAAGCTTTTTTACCCCAAGCAGCAATTGCCGAGGTGGATTCTGGAGTATCGATAGCCAAAAAACGGACTGTCAAATATGAGTGCGGAGTTTTTAATGGATTAGTATAACTATCTTCTTCTCCATTTGCCAAGTGAAATACAGCAGTATCACCATCAGTGACATATTTAAGATTCAACTTTGCCACTCCATTCTCCATGAAGTAGTTATTACTATCCTTTAACTCATAATGCATATCAGCAAATGATATACGATCAGAATAGTAGTGGTCGAAATCTATCGGCAAATTATCAATTGGAGTCTCAACACTAGTTACAGGCTCATCATTTTGTCCACAAGATGCAATAGCAAATAATGATGTAGAAACTACTACTAGCGCTAATATTTTTTTTAATTTATTCATAATTAAGCTCCTGTAGTTGGTTCTTGAACGTTTATTTGATAATCACGTAAGGATTGATATGCGGTTTTCATCGCTGCATCAATAGTAGCACCATTACAATAAATTGTTTGAATCATCAAATCAACAACGTCACGAACAATTGAAGAACCTTGGAAGGCTGGATCAGTGTAGTAATAGTCTTGTTGTGAATAGGCAGCTAGAATCGCTTTTGCAGTAGCAGCGATATCGCCTTCCCAATCATCTACTAAGAATTCTTGAAATTCATCACTTTCAATTGCGCTTTTTCTGACTGGTAAATAGCCTGTTTCTCTTGAGAATGTAGTAGTGACTTCGGTTGAAGTTAAGAAGCGAATTAATAACCAAGCAGCTAAACGAGTATAGTTATTAGAATTGTTCTTTAGGATAGCCGCATTAGTTCCTTGTTGAATAACAGCTTGAACTCCGCTATCAAATGATTTTTGTGGGATTGGTGCAACTTTCATCTTATATTTACTTGAAGCGTTGTTGTTAACACCAGCAGTAGAACCGATAGAAATGAAAGCCTCATTGTTATTCATCATATTTGAACCATAGCCTTGGTTAACCTTTTTTGGAAGATTCCATAAACCAGCTTCAGCTTTTTCTAAGAAGTATGCTTGAACTTCTCTAGTAATTTCGTTATCGAAAACGACTGTACCTTTACCATTAGCATCAACAGTGGTGTAGACTGGTTGATCTTTACTTTCAGCCCATTGACGAGCAGTGGTGATAAAGAAGTTAGCTTCAGAGTCAATGTAAACTGGATAATCAGACTTAACAGCAGAAACGGTTGTTTCATTTCCGTCAAACATATGGGTCCAAGTACAAGTACCATTAGCAACCATTTCTTTTAATGTTTCAGCAATAGTCCATAATTCATCCCAAGTTGGTGTATCCCATTCACCATCTTCAGTTAACCATCCATGTTCTTCAAGAAGAGGATCAATAACTGAAGCGTTGTAATACATAACCTCGGTAGATTTGTTAAATGGGATACCGGCGATAATTTGTTTTCCGTTTTTACCAGTTAATTGATTTTCTGCCCAATAAGTTTGAACAAAGTCATTTTTAATTTCATCATCTGTAAATCCAATGGACTTATCAGCGTAATTGACATAGTCATTTAAAGGTAACAAGATATCTGATGAAATATAATCAGCAAAGTGATCGGGATATCCTAAAATCATCGTTGGGATAGAATTGGTTTTTGTACCTTGGTTGACGCGTGATCTCAATCCATCATAACCACCACCGATTGATTTTGCATTGACAGTGATGTAAATATCTTGTTTTTCCATTTCTTCTTGGAATTGTTCAATCAATGGATCCAAGCTCTTTGAAATGTTGTCTCCAAATGAATGCCAAAACTCAACTTTGACAGGATTATCTTTGGTCGCACGTTCTTTTAATTTGGCAATCGAGTAGACCTCAAAATCCTCTCCAGCAGATTCTACATTTGAATTACCATTACAAGATGTGAGTGTTAATGGGAGTGCTAATGCAACTAATGCTGGAACAATTAGTCTCTTTTTTATCATATATTTTTTTCCTTTCTTCTCAAATTCCTTATGGCATAAATTCCGCATTGAGAACACGTATTTTATAAAAAGGAATTACCCTTTTATACCAGAACGAGCCACACCTCTCATGATGTGTTTTTTAAAGCAAATAAATGCTATTAATAATGGTAAGCTAACAACTGTAGTAGCTGCCATAATTTGGTGGTCAGAAGTACCACCAATATCGTTTTGGAACAAGTACATCAAACCATCGGTAACTAATTTCATATCTTTTTCAGTACAAACAGTACGTGGCCATAAGTAAGCATTCCACGAACCAATCATCGCTAAGATTGTAATTGTAATTATTGATGGGCGCGCGATTGGAAGCATTACTTTCCATAAGTATTTAAAGTCGGAGTTTCCATCAACTTTTGCCGCATAATATAATTCATCTGGAATTTGCTTAAAGTTTTGTCTTAAAAAGAATATATAGAAAACCGATGCCACAAATGGAACAACTAAAGCTTGATATGAATCTAGCCACCCTAACCGTGCCACTGTAGTAAAGTTAGTCATAATCATCATTTCGCCAGGAACCATCATCGTTGTTAGTAATAATGCAAAGATGATATCACGTCCTTTAAATTCAAGTCTTGAGAATGCAAATGCGGCTAAGATGGTAATCACAACTTCAAATACTGTAGTAAGAACACCAACTAACAAGGTATTACCGATATAACGAAGTAACAAATTACTATTATCTCTAAATACATTGATATAATTTTGGAAAGTTGGTTGTAACGGAATAAATGTTGCTGGAATACGTTGTACTTCTTCAGCTGTTTTAAAGGATGTTGCAAGCATCCAATAAAATGGTACTAAGGTAAATAATGCACAAATTGCTAGAACAAAGTAAATCGCTACAAGGCGGATTTTTCTTCTGCGTTCAAATTTTTTAGCTTGCTCATCACTAGCAAAGTAAAGTTCTTCTTCCATGATAATTACCTCCTAATAATGAACCTTTTTCTTATTAGCCCACATTTGGAAAAGTGTGATAACCAAAATGAACAAGAATAAGATAACCGCAGCTGCTGACGCTCTTGATAGTAACCACGGAAGTCCGTCAGTAACCTTATTAAAGTATTTATAAATATAACCGACAGCAGTAATAAATGTTTCATTTTGCCCATTACCCATGGATTCGCCGAATAATGATACAACTGATGAATAAGATTTAAATGCACCCATCATCGAGGTAATAGTGATATATAAAATCATCGGTGATAATAATGGAACTGTTATTCTTGTAAAGACTCTAAGTTTCGGAGTCGCATCCACTTGTGCTGCTTGATAATATTGTTTATCGATTCCTTGAATTCCCGAAAGAAAAACTAGAATCTTAAACGCTAAACCATTCCATATAGCATTTACAGTAATGACAAAAATACCTGCCCAGTATGGAATATTTCTCGCAGTACCAGTCCAACTTACAGAATCAATTCCAAATGCGTTGAGAATTGTATTAACAAGGCCATAATCCATCGGCGAGAAAATCGTTGCAAAGACAAGTCCAAAAGCAATACCATTAGTTACATATGGTAAGAAGAATATTATTTGAAAAAATCCTTGTAATTTCTTAATAGAATTTAATAAAACTGTAATAACTAAAGCAATTATAATCGAAAGTGGCACTGAAACAATAACCATCAAAGCCGTATTTCCCATCGCTCTCCAAAACGTTGAATCTTGTAGTACTTGAGCATAAGAATCAAACGCAAAATAGCCAAAATTATCATCGAGATAATTGTATGAAGGAAAAAATGAAACGAGGAAAGTGTTAACAATAGGATAGAAAGTGAACACCGCCAAAATCAAAAGCGCTGGAGCTAAGCATATCGCTGCTTTCCATCCATCCTTTTTCCATTCAAGCATTTGCGTCTTATTTGACGATCCAGCTTTTTTTGCGGCTCTTTCAGAAATTTTTCTTCCAATAGTTTTGAAAAAATTTCCAATTCTAGCCAAAAAAGATGGTTTTTTTACTTCTTGATTTTCCATTATACAAGCCTTTTCCCTTCTTCATCAAAGATGAAACAGCGTTTAAAGTCGATGTTAATTTCAGTACCAGGTTCAACTTCAACTTCACTTGGTATAATCGCTTTACAAGTTTTTTCTTGTCCATCAAATTTAAATATTAAAGTTTTATCACGACCGATATATTCTACCATCTCAACGTAGACTTTATATTTTCCTTTAGGATCAACTTTAATATATTCTGGTCTCACACCGATATTTAAATTAGTTCCATCTGCAAAATTCAAATCATATTTTTCATTGAATTCAGTCTTATACATCATAATTTTTCCATTTTCAACCTTTGCAGGAATGATGTTAATCGGTGGGGTTCCTAAGAACTTAGCAACAAACATGTTTGCCGGTTCATTATAAACTTCTTGAGGTTTACCAATTTGTTGCACAACTCCGAAATTCATAACTACGATTTCATCCGAAATCGACATTGCTTCTTCTTGGTCGTGAGTAACGAAAATAGTTGTAATACCTGTTTCTTTTTGAATTCTCTTAATCTCTTCTCTCGTTTGTAAACGTAATCTAGCATCTAAGTTAGAAAGTGGTTCGTCTAAAAGAAGAACTTCCGGCATCTTAACTAATGCACGAGCAATCGCAACACGTTGTTGTTGACCACCGGATAATTGCCCCGGTGTACGTGCCATCAAATCACCAATACCGACTAAGTCAGCCATTTCTTGCGCACGTCTAAGTGCCTCTTTCTTTTCAACTTTCATGTTTTCTAATGGAAACATGATATTTTGTTGAACCGTAAGATGTGGATACAAAGCATAGTTTTGGAAAACTAGACCAATACCTCTTTTTTCTGGTGGAAATTTACTTACTTCGTTACTTCCAAAATAAATTTCTCCTTCCGTTGGACGATGAAGACCTGCAATCATATAAAGAGTCGTCGATTTTCCGCATCCTGAAGGGCCTAATAGTCCAACTAATTTTCCAGAAGGAATCGAAAAATTTAAATGATCTACCGCTACAACGTCACCCTCTTTCTTACTAAAGCATTTAGTAAGATTGACAAGTTTAACTTCCATGGTAATCCTCCTAATGGTTATAACATAGTTATTTTAATTGATATTGACTTTTTTTTCAATATCCAAAGTTTCTTTAGAAATCATAATAAAACCCTTTGTACAACTATTTGCTATATTTTTATGTAGCAAAGACACCTAATCATTTTTCTAATCGAAATCTCCAATTTTCTAATTTATAATATTGTTTTTTCTCACATAAAATAGTTCCTACTGAAAGTAAATAATCATTCCTGCCATAGTAAAAAATAAATTCAATTATTTCTCCTTTCGGCAAAAAATTATATCGTAACAATTTTGAATATCTGATAAAAATTTTTTTTAATTCATCATCAAATTCTTGCATGAAACTTCGATCATGATTTTTAATTTTATTTTCAATAATTTTATGTGAATCAATAAAATAATCGAAAAATGCTTCAATGTTTTTTAGGCAAGCATCGTCAATAAAATATTCTTTGTATTTTGCTTCAAACATAGCCAATTTTTACAATTATGAAAATAAGAGAAAGAAAACTGCAAACCCTATAATAAAACTTAGAATAAAAGCCAGCACTTTTGCCCATGTTGGTAAAGCAACACCATCAAGTCTTTCCAAATCATCAGTCTTTTTTTTCATAATATTATTCTCCTTGTAATAAAGCTTTATCTTGCTCAGAAAAAACATAAGTATCGGCTATTAAATCATCTAATCCAACACCTTTTTTTGTAAAACAAATAATGAGTGTCTGTAATAATAAAAATGCACCTGGTAATAAAGTTGAAAAGAAGACAAGTATAATCATATCAACTAAGTAACGGATAAAAAGTTGTATAAAATGAATCTTATTACCATGTTTAGACACAAGATGCATATGAGTTATAAGTTTACCTAATGAACGATAATCTTTTAAAAATAATGGAATTATTAACAATACGATAGTACATGATAAAAATAAAGATATATCGCCACCTAAAGCAGATTTTTTACTGGTTATTGCTGCAGACGCCATATAGGAAGGATCTTTACCTAAAATATTTGTGGCCAAAACTAGTTGTTCAGAGAAAAAACTTCTAACACCTTCATCATTTTCATTTAAGTCACCTTTTAATTTCCCATCAAGTGTAAAATATCCACTCTTTTCTTTCGCATCTTCATATGAAGAAAAACCACTTGTCGTATCATAATTATAAATTTGATAAAATTCTTGAAGATGTTTATCAAAATCAGATTCAATAGTGATTAATACTCCATTTTTTTCTTCGTATAATGAAGAATTTTTTAAGATATTTAGTTGTGTATTATATGCATTTTGATATTCTTGATCATTTTTTAAGAATACTTCTGTATAGAGGAAAGTCATGATGAAAAGAACTATAAAAATAAATAGCATATCTAAAAAACCAGATAAAATTCTTAATATCCGTCCTGATGTACTAATTTTATTCATAGTTCCTATCTCCTTTTTTATCTTCACTTTCTATAAAAGGAAGTATATCATAGGTAAAGTCTACAACAGCAGTATAACTGATATAATCGTGAATTGCCATCGCTCGACGATTTAAGAAAATAATCATAAAAGATATCATGAAAAGATAAATTCCGACACCATCTATTAAAATCAATAGAGTAGCACCACAATAAATAATAAATCGTGGAATTAATTGCCATTTTTTCATTTGATAACCGCTAGCGCTTACTAACGATAATCTGGTAATTCTTTTTCCAATTGTCTTTCCGTTTTTGCTAATAAGCGGTATTAATAATTGAAAGATGAAGCATGATAAAACTCCACCTATTAAAAATGATATAGTAGAAATTCTACTCTCAAAAAACATACCTTCCTTATATCTTTCATCCGTAGTAAACAAATTTGTACGAGCGTAGAGAATTTGAGATAAATAAAAATTATGTAAGTCTTCATTATTTACATCTTCTTTAATAGTTCCATCTTCCATAAAATATTCACTATTGTTTTTATGCTCTTGATATATCTCAAGTTTGTCATATAGTGTAAAACAATAAGTTAAGTGCTCATCAAAGTCAGTTTGAATAATGCTTATTCCATTCTCTGTATGTTCATACAATGTAGATTCTATTAATACCTCTTGGTACCTCTCTCTTATTGCACCATACGAACCAGAAGTATTATAAATAAGTGAAAGAATTAAGTTACCAGATAAAAACATGATTAAAAGTATGAGTACTAAATCTATAAACCCCGAAAGGAATCGTCTTAAATAAGTTGGCTTTCCAATATTCATATTCTATACATCAACTTTTATTCAACAATTTCTTTTTCTACGACTTCAGCATCGACAACATCACTATTCTCTTTTTGTTTTTGACCGTGATTTATATTATCCGTGAGAACTTCGGAATAAGATGTATCAACAACAATAGTTTTGGCGATAAAGTCATGAATGGTTCTTCCATCACGATTTATAAGTACAAATCCTAAAACAACAAATAAAGGGAAACCCATGAACACTAATGAAAGACCAAGACCAAAAATCGCATAAATCATTGATCTTAAAACAACTGATAATCTTTTAGCTATCATGCCAGTTTTATAATCAACAACTGCGAGACCTAAAATTTTCTTTCCTAATGTTGCACGATATTTACTTAAACATGGAACAAGAATAAATAAAATAGATATTGATAATAAAAACGAGACAACAAGCATTAATATATATATTTCAGAAAGCGAAGCAATAATATTAGCTACTTCACCATCTTTATAATCATAGAATTTATCTTCTTGGGTGTAATTACTAGCAAGTTTATCAAAAAATGATTTTACTTGAGTTTCATCAGCATCATCTTTAATTTCTCCATTCACAAATAGTTCTGGGTATTCCGCTTTTGCTTGTTCAAAGGTTGTAAAAGCTCCTATTTCTTGATAAAAATGACTTAAATATTGATTATATTCATCTAGTGATATCTCTAAATATGTTTCATAAATGTAACAATAACTAAAATCATCCTCTTTTAATACTTTCTCTTTTGCTTCATCCTTTGCTTCAATAGAAGAATTGTAATCAGCATAAACCTCTATTTTATAGCTATCTCCTTCAGTAACTTTTTGACCGATGACGGCAATACCTAATTCGATGAGTTCATCGTAAACTTGCATAGATTTATCAGCATAGTCAGTAGCGCTATAAACTATAGGTTGAATGATAAATTGTAAAGAGATAATCATGAGAATGTAACTTAGACCAACATCAATAATGGCTGCTCCAAGTCTTTTAAAACCCGATGCTTTAGTTAAGCCTTCCATAGTTTAATCCTCTTTTCATGTGATGATAGTATTATACAATGAATTGAGCTTTTTTTCAATTGCTAAGAATATTCTTTACCTTATGTTATTTTCAAGTAATAAAGAAATGAAAATTCTTAAATTTCTAACAATATAATAGTTTTGTAAATTTTTATTTTATTTATTTTCGAATATCAATGTGTTAAAATTATCCTAGTCTTTGAAAATTAAAAGGGTGTTTGTTTTATGAGAATTATTATTAAGTGGTTTATCATTATTTTATGTGGACTTTTATTGCTAAATTTATATGGGCTTTTTTCATTTTCAACTGGTTTTGCATCAATTGATTCGAATGTTTCAACATTAGATGTCTTAACTATGAGAGATTTAAAAATTATCAACCTTCCTTTTTTCTCAGAAGATTTTGCTGTAATAACATTTCAAGATGGAAGAAGTATTTTTGGTACTATTGGAAGTTTAGAAGATCGTGACATACTCGTAACGAGTTTTTACATTTTAACTCTAAAATCTCCAACTTATATAGGTCCAATATATTTCTATATATACTTTGTATTTGCTTTGATTGTTCTTTTCTTTCCAAAAAGGAAAAATAAAACTGAAGTCAAAACTCAAAATGTTTCTATCCCAAATGTAGAATCTAATGAAGAAAATAATGAAAAAAATGAGATTGGTAAGTCTGATTACAACCAAACAACTTATGAATCTGCTGAAGAAAATTGCAATAATAATAATGATAATCTGAAAGAAGAAAAATCTAAAAAATGGCATATTAACAAAAAGAATATAGCTATAGTGGCTTTATTGGCAATCTTTCTTATTTCAATTTTTTCATTTACTTTTTATTTAGGTAACAATAATAATTCAAATAATACCAACAATTTTACTAGCAACAATACTACTAGTGATAACATGATTAACAGTAAAATTTTCGGTAGTGAGACATCTGGTCTATCTTCTTTTGATGGAATTAATTTCAATAATGAGTATGCGATTTATAAACTGTATTACGATGCGGAAAGAATGATTAATACCGGTGGTTATAAAGTCTTCACTATCGACTCTAATGTAGAAGAGATATATATTTATAACATAGGAATTTCTAAGTATATTAATCTTTATTTTAATATTAGTACACGCACTAAACCTTTACTACTTCATTTTAATAACTTTATGGTTAATTCTCCTGGTGGATTCCTTATATATAAAGGTACTTCATCTTTTGCGATGATTGTCGAATATGAGTCAGGATTTGAAGTAAATTGTTTGAAAACAACTTCTAATATTTCTACACGTTCATATGTTTTTGATTTAGGTATTTTAGTATCTTTGCAAATTAAAGAACTAAAATATGGAAGTTTTTATGTTCATAGTGCTAATGGTGTCGATGGTAATAATGGAACAGATGGCAGTAATCCAAGTACTAGCGAAGATAATATTGATGGCACTAATGGCACTAACGCTTCTGGTGCTTACTCTTTAATATTTGCTAAATCTTTAACAATTGATCACACAACTTCTTCTACATTCACTCTTAAAGGTGGCAATGGCGGCAATGGTGGCAATGCTGGAAAAGCTGGTTGGTATTTAGGTATTCTCGGTATTGGTAGCCATGAAGGAAAAGATGGAATTCCTGGAAAAGGTGGTTTCGGTGGAAAATGTGTAGTTTTACAAAACGATTATCTAGATATTAATGGTAAATCAGTATCTTTGAAATCTGATGGATCTTTTACTGCTAGTGGTTTTTCTATCTATTCTGGTAATGACGGAAGAGATGGAATAGTTAATTATTAAATGTAATCTATAAGATAAAAATAAACGTACTTTTCTTTATTCTTCTAACATATTTTATATGGTAGGAGGATTATTTTATGAAACAAACATATCCTACTTCTATTTATATTGCTAAAGAAAATGAAACTATAGAAAGTATTGCTAGTGCTAATGGTATCAAGCATATCGATATTATAACCCTAAACAGTCGTTACAAAAATATTAAAATACAACCCGGATGTCCCGTTCATATGCCTATGAAACAAAAACAAGAAGAAATTCGAGTGCAAAAAGAAGATACTAGTAAGAAGGATTTACTTAAAAGAAAAGTTAATCAATTAAACTACGATATAAAAGAGCTTTTACTTTCACGGACTTTTATCAGTGAGAATTATGAAACTGTTTTAACAGGCATCAAAGATGACTTAAGAGACATAGAAACTTTATTAATTGATAAAAAGTTACCAAGCAAAAAGATAACTGAAGTGATAGAATTACTTGCTGAGTTTGTTACCATTCTAGAAAGCAATGATTCTAAAAAGATTGCTATGAGTCAAAAAAGATTAGATCGTGTAACCGATGAATTAATCACAATTCTTACAGATAATAAGGATAACTCTACACGTCTTGATAATAATGTGAAAATTCATGATATAAAGAAAAAATGGCAACTTTATATATTAAAAATTGCTTCCTTAAAATTCAATGAAGCAAAGAGAATTTTCGATGATATTATAGAAAAAGTAGATAATTTGATTGACGCTACTTTTTCTGCCTAAATAAAATCCCGTTAATAACTTGAAGTATAGCATCAAGAACTACTATTGCCATTCTTTTTTCGACGAATACAATAAAGACTGGGACCATGATAGCTAAAGTGATGATACCTCTTAGCGCATACGCTTTAACTCTTTCTAAATAGACCTTCATATAGTCGTCCTCAGTGACGACTTTTTTAGACACAAAATAAAGAATCAAAGGATATAACGATACTACTTGGACACAAATAAAAGCAATCCATTCACGCATTTAAACACCTACTTCTTTACATCAATTATACATTTATCTTTTAAAAATATGCAATTGCTGTTCTCCAAACATTCAAAAAACATGTTTTAACATATGCGAAAAATAAACAAAAAAAGCACCCGTCATTTGAACGAGTGCTTTGAAACTTTAAGAAAAAGTTATTACTTAATGATTTCGTTAACAGTACCAGCACCGACGGTACGGCCACCTTCACGAATTGAGAATTTGGTTCCCTTTTCGATAGCGACTGGGTGAATTAATTCAACGGTTAATTCAACGTTGTCACCTGGCATAACCATTTCGACACCAGCTGGAAGAGTAATGACACCGGTAATATCGGTAGTACGGAAGTAGAATTGTGGACGATAGTTGCTTAAGAAAGCAGTGTGACGACCACCTTCTTCTTTGGTTAAAACGTAAACCGAAGCGGTAAACTTGGTATGTGGAGTAACTGAACCCGGTTTTGCAAGAACTTGACCACGGACGACTTCATCACGAGCGATACCTCTTAAGAGGACACCGACGTTATCACCAGCCTGAGCTTGATCAAGTAATTTACGGAACATTTCGATACCAGTAACAACTGATTTCTTGGTTTCTTTAATACCGACAATTTCGACTTCCTCGTTGATCTTTAAGACACCTCTTTCAACTCTACCGGTAACAACGGTACCACGACCGGTGATGGTGAGGACGTCTTCAATAGCGAGTAAGAAAGGTTTATCAGTATCTCTAACTGGATCTGGGATATAATTATCGACAGCATCCATTAATTCTAAGATTGATTTTTCAGCTTCGGCATCACCATCTAAGGCTTTTTTAGCAGAACCCTTGATGATTGGAGTATCGTCTCCTGGAAAACCATAACTATTTAAGATGTCACGGACATCCATTTCAACTAAGTCGATTAATTCATCATCATCGACTAAATCAGTCTTATTTAAATAAACAACAATGTAAGGAACACCGACTTGTCTTGCTAAAAGAATGTGTTCACGAGTTTGTGGCATAACACCATCAGTTGCAGCAACAACAAGAATAGCACCATCCATTTGAGCCGCACCGGTAATCATGTTTTTAACATAGTCAGCGTGACCTGGGCAGTCAACGTGAGCATAGTGTCTCTTAGCGGTTTGATATTCAATGTGTGCAGTATTAATTGTAATACCACGAGCTTTTTCTTCAGGAGCAGCATCGATTTGGTCGTAAGCTTTCTTTTCGGCTCCACCAGTCTTTGCTAAAACTGAAGTAATAGCAGCTGTTAATGTAGTCTTACCATGGTCGACGTGACCGATGGTACCAATATTAACGTGAGTTTTGCTTCTGTCAAATTTTTCCTTTGCCATTTTATGAATTTCCTCCTTAATAGCTTAAATTAACGTAATTTATTTTAAAGCATTCTTTAATTAAAAGCAATAGAATTGAAACTACTTATTGCCTCTTTTTTTAATGATTTCTTCTATGATGAATTTCGGACATTCTTCATAGCGGTCCAAACTCATAACATAGTTTCCACGTCCTTGTGTAAAGGAACGAAGATCGGTAACGTATCCAAACATGTTTGCAAGTGGGACAGATGCATCAATAATTTGAGCATTTCCTCTAGCATTCATGCCATCAACAGTACCACGTCTTGCGGCGATATCACCGATAACATCACCCATATATTCAGTTGGAACAGTGACTTCGACTTTCATGATTGGTTCTAAGATAACTGGATCACATTTTTTTGCAGCTTCTTTCAAAGCGAGTGAAGCAGCGACCTTATAAGCAGCTTCTGAAGAGTCAACATCGTGATATGAACCATCGAACAATGTCGCTTTAATATCGATGATTGGGAAGCCGGCGAGAAGACCCCTATCAAGTGATTCTTTAAGACCTTCAGCGGTTGGCTTGATGTATTCTTTTGGAACGACACCACCGACGATAGCATCGACGAATTCAAAACCTTTTCCTGGGTTTGGTTCAAATTTGATCCAGACGTGACCATATTGACCATGACCACCAGATTGTTTAATATATTTACCTTCACAATCAGCAGTTTTTCTAATCGTTTCACGATAAGCAACTTGTGGAGCACCGACATTACATTCGACTTTGAATTCATCCTTTAGACGAGTGACAAGAACATCAAGGTGAAGTTCACCGACACCAGCGATAATTGATTGTCCAGTATCCGGATCTGTGTAGAAGCGGAACGTTGGATCTTCTTCAGCTAATTTTAATAAACCAGCAGTCATCTTTTCTTGGTCAGCTTTTGATTTTGGTTCAATAGCTTCAGAGATAACCGGTTCTGAAAATTGAATTGATTCAAGAATTAACGGATGATCTTCACTACATAAAGTATCACCAGTCGTAGTTGATTTTAAGCCGACAGCAGCGCCGATATCACCAGCGCAAATCTCTTCAACTTCATCACGTTTATTTGCGTGCATTAAGACTAGACGAGAAAATCTCTCTTTTACTCCCTTGGTTGCATTGTAGATGTATGAACCTGATTTAGCAACACCAGAATATACTCTAAAGAAGCAAAGTTTACCGATGAATGGATCAGTCATAATCTTGAAAGCTAAGGCAGCTAAAGGCTGATTATCATCTGGGATACATTCAACTTCTTCGCCATGTTCATTCTTGCCGACAGCGTGTTTGATATCAACCGGTGAAGGTAGATAATCAATAATCGCATCTAATAAAGGTTGAATACCTTTGTTTTTATAAGCGGAACCAGCAAGAACCGGGAAGAATTCACCGCTTAAAACAGCTTTGCGGATTACAGCTTTGATTTCTTCGATGGTCGGTTCTTCATCTTCGAGAACTTTCATCATAATGTCATCATCAAAGTTGGCTAAGTTTTCGATTAATTCGTGTCTTAATTGTTCACATTTATCTTTCAAATCATCTGGAATAGCAACTTCTTCTGGATGTTCACCTTTGACGTCAGAGTAGATATAAGCTCTTCTTTCAACGATGTCAACAACACCCTTTAAATTGGATTCCAATCCGATTGGATATTGAATTGGAGAAGCGTTAGCGCCTAATTTATCGTGAATTGAGCGAACACTCATGTCGAAATCCGCACCGATAGCGTCTAATTTGTTGACGAAAACGATTCTGGGAACACCATATTTAGTACCTTGACGCCAAACGGTTTCGGTTTGTGGTTCAACACCGTTTTTACCATCAAGGACTGTAACAGCTCCATCAAGGACACGAAGTGAACGTTCAACTTCAGCAGTGAAGTCGACGTGGCCTGGAGTGTCGATGATGTTAATACGATGACCTTTCCAAAAACAAGTAGTAGCGGCAGAAGTAATGGTAATACCTCTATCTTGTTCTTGTTTCATCCAGTCCATCGTCGCGGTACCTTCATGGGTATCGCCTATTTTATACACTTTACCAGTGTAATACAAAATTCTTTCAGTAGCCGTTGTTTTACCCGCATCAATATGGGCCATAATACCGATATTACGGGTGTTGGCTATGCTAACTTGACGAGCCATAATATCTCCTTCAAATTACCAACGATAATGTGCGTAAGCCTTATTGGCTTCGGCCATTTTGTGGGTATCTTCTCTCTTTTTAACTGAAGCACCAGTTCCGTTAGCGGCATCGATAATTTCGCCGGCTAAACGATCTTCCATGCTCTTTTCACCTCTAAGACGTGAATAGTTAACTAACCATCTTAATCCTAAGGTGACGCGACGTTCCGCTGAGACTTCGACTGGAACTTGATAGTTGGAAGCACCTACTCTTCTAACTTTTAATTCGAGAGCAGGCATAATGTTTCCGATTGCAACTTCGAAAACTTCCATGGCTGGTTTGCCGGTTTTCGCTTCGACTTTGTTGAAGGCGTTATAAAGGATAGTTTGTGCGGTTCCTTTCTTTCCATCCAACATAATTTTATTAATTAAACGTGTTACGAGTTTGGAATTGTAAATTGGATCTGGTAACACATCGCGTTTGGCGACGTTTCCTTTACGTGGCATGTATAATTCCTCCTTTCCTCAAACTATATAATGGAATCTATACTATTTCTTTTCTTTTGGTTTTTTAGTACCGTATTGTGATCTAGCTTGTTTTCTATCATTGACACCGGCGCAGTCCAAAGTACCACGCACGATATGATAACGAACACCAGGTAAATCCTTAACACGACCACCACGGATCAAAACCGTGCTATGCTCTTGAAGGTTGTGACCTTCTCCACCGATGTAGGCAGTAACTTCATAACCGTTACTTAAGCGTACACGAGCGTATTTACGAAGAGCCGAGTTTGGCTTTTTCGGAGTCATAGTACCGACACGGGTACAGACACCACGCTTTTGAGCGGAGTTTTGGTTTCTTTCCTTCTTGGCAAGTGAATCCCAACGCTTATTTAAGGCTGGAGCTTTGGATTTTTCTAATGTCTTTGTTCTTCCGTTACGAACTAATTGGTTGATAGTAGGCATTTAGAATGTTTCTCCTTTCTTGTTTCATGGTTTGCAAACTACAATTCCGGGTGTTTCGCAAATCCTCTAAAAATAAGGATGCATTTTAACCCGCATCATAGGCACACGCTATGATATTGTACCCATATGAAAATAAATATGCAACATATTTTTGTATTTTTCAGTTTTTTCTTATCATATATGTTTTTGAATAAATATTATTTTACTTGTAGAACGATAATAACATTTTCTAAATCATAATTAACATCTCCAAAATCATAATTTTTAATACAGCAAAAAAGAGGAATTAAATCCCGCTTCGTATGATTCTATTGACATTTTTTCGCGATAAATTTAACTTTTCGCCAATTTCTTCAAATGTGTAGCCTTCTTCAATATGACTCAAAACAATATAAATTTCTGCTTCGTTTAAACGTCTCGCTTAATAAGACGAAAATATTACTCCACTCCAATGGCGACGAAAAATTTAATTCTTTTTTAAGGGTTTAAATTTTCCTCTTAAATTATTTGATAATATGTGATTAAGTTCTTCTAAATTTCCTTCGACAAGGTGATTTTTAACAATCACATGAGCTTGCGCATGAGAAATATATAAAAAATAGTGAGTCGGTGTTTCAATCACTTTAAAAAAGCAATTATATTTTATCTCTGCTGTCGATTTAAAATCTTCACCTTTGCTTTGGTACACAATTACTTTGTCATCGAAAAATTGATATATTTGTTCTGTTTCATTACTGATTAGAGAAGCAGATTTATTTATTTGTTTTTGAGAATTTCTAGATAATAACCACATTAAAGGCGCAAATATAAGTCCAAATACAATCATTACAACTGCAAAAGGGTATTCACTTTCATCTTCAACAACAAAAATAAAAATTAACCCGATTCCACAGAATACGATTGAAATAAGCAATAAAATCCAGCCCAGTTTTTTAAATTGCCATTTACTTAAACTATTAGCAACTTCACCATCAAATTTTGTTCTAAATTCAATCATATTAATTTCTCCTATTATTTGTTATTCTTAACGACTTCATCAAAAAAATCTAAACATGATCTCATAACATCTAAATCTAAATCTGTCAATTTTTTGTAATCGAGATTCTCAAAATAATTCTTTTTTTCTTCCTCGGGAATTTTCCCAAGATATGAAACTTTTAAATCCTCATAGACTTTATCACTATTAATTGCATATTCTGCTGCATCTAATGTTAAATTTGGACGATGATAGCGATTTTCAACTGATAAAAATCTAAAGTTTTCTTTATCTTTTAATTCTTTTTGATAGACTGCAAAACTCTTTTCATATGCGACTACTTGATCTTTTACCCCATGAACAATCAATGTTGGAATAGTACTCTTTTTGAATGAATCTAACGAAGTAAATGAAGCAACTTTTTTGAATTTTGCCTTCTCTACAAGTTTCATACCCGGTAAAAATATCTTACCCTTTTTACCGATTCTCGCGCAAATTTCATCAGCAAGAAGGGCATATGTCTTATTAAATGAAGACATAGAAACAATACCTATGATATCATGAGAAAATCTAGTAATATTATTCGCGGCAAAAGCACCCATAGAATGACCATAAATTACTTTTTTATATCCTTTTAACTTTTCATCTTTTTCAACAGCTTTAACCGCATAATCTAAATCGATTATCGCTTGTGAAAAACCACCCAAACATTTTCCTTCACTTAAATTACACCCAGTATAATCAAAGCCTAAAACTAAATATCCATTTTGAGCAAAATAATTAATCTCCGTTGTATATTGTAAATGTCCTGCACCTAAACCATGCGAAAAGATTAATAAAGCTTTAAAATCTTGATACTTAGAGGAATGATATAAATAACCTTTTAATTCTTGATTCTTTTTTGAGCGAAAACTATAAGGTACTGCGACTAAATTTTCAAAATCATCTGCAGTAAAATAATGAAGGGTATGATCATCGTCATAACGTCTTTTAAATACGCCACTTCTGATTTTATATGATAGATAAAATATGATTAATATTAATAAAACTAAAAAGACAATAACGATTAAAAGCCACATTAAAGGTTGCATAAAAATTCTCCATTTCTTTTATAATTTTATCAACAGAAATAAAATAAATCAATTTACTAACCTAAAAGTACATCTAATCCCATCATGATGATAAAACCGATTAATAAAAAGATTTTTCCCTTTTCATTCTTAACCTCGCTAAATAGCTCAAAAAACGTAACGATCATCATTGCTCCTGCTGCAAGAGCTAGGAGAAATGGCATTGCGACATTTAAAGATTCCACTAATAATAAACCCATTAAACCGAACAATGGTTCAACCGTTCCTGAAAAGATTCCAAGCAAAATCGCATGCGATTTTTTCATTCCTTGTTGATGAAGAGGTAAAGCGATTGCTAATCCTTCCGGAATATTTTGAATTCCGATTCCAAAGGCTAGCGATAAGCTAGGAATTAATGAACTGGTAATATCACCACCGCATTTAATAGCTAAAGCAAAAGATAATCCTACCGATAAACCTTCTGGAATATTATGCAATGTCATCGAAACAAATACTAATGATAAACGTTTAGAGTCTTTGATTTTATTCTTAAATAGATCTAATTGAAGGCGATCAATCAAAATAAAAATTAATCCGCCGACAAAAAAACCTAATAATGGAAAGATTATTTGATTATCAAAATTCAAAGATGGTATTAATAATGAAAAGATTGCTGAGGCTAACATAATGCCACCTGATAACCCATAAATTATCGATTTCAAAGTTTCACTTAAGAACTCTTTTTTACAGAATATCGCGCTTAAAGCTCCTAACGAAGTCATTAAAAAAATAAACAATAATCCGCCTATTGCGTAAAAATATCCAAGCATTTCCATAAAAAAGCACCCCGTCTTTTTATCTATATGAAATAAAAAATGAGGTGCTATTGCTTTACGTTATGATTATATAAATTACTCTTCGATTAGATCGACTCCGTATGGTCTGAAATATACCTCAACACAGTTTTGTTTTCCAAAGACTCTTCGCATTTCTAGAAGATACATTTCAAGTTCTTGATCAGGAACAACCGCCAAGATGGTACCAGCAAAACCGCCTCCATGAACTCGAACGGCACCTTTTTTTAAAAGGCGACGACTGAGTTCTAAACCTAGTGCTACATTTTGTCTTTTATCTTTACCATACGTGCAATTTTGCAATAATTTATAAGAACTTTCCCCTGATTCTTTTACCATTTGCACAAATAAACTTATTTCATCATTTTTAATCGCTTCAAAAGCTTTTAAAACACGCTCATTTTCATCAAAATAGTGAAGTGCTCTTAAAATTGTTCTTCCTCCAATCTTTTTTCGTAAAAACGGTATAGACTTAATGAATTCTTGATAATTTACTTCTCGTAAAACCTCAGTTCCAAAATATTGTGCAACTTTACGCATATCATCTTTAATTTCCGCATAGTAGGGTGTTAACGAAGTATGACTTCCACCTGTATTGGTAAGAATTAGGTGATAACCATTAAGTTTCGGTTCAAGACGTTCAATTTTTGGGTTATTATTCGAAAAAAAATCAACAAAATTAACACCTCCTAAAGATGCGCCAATCTGATCTAGTAAACCGCATGGTTTTCCAAAATAATTAGATTCACTAAATTGTGCTATCTTTGCCAATTCAATACGATTAATAGCGTTTTTGTTATAATAATAATTTAAAATTTCGCAAAATAATAGTTCGAAAGCCGCCGACGAGGAAACACCAGCTCCTCTAAAAATCCGGCTATTCATAAAAACTTTGAAACCGCCGATGTGATAGGAAAGTTCTTTAAAACGAAAACATACTCCCTTTATCATACTGATACTTTTTCTGATATCATTATTATTTAATTCAAGTTTTGTACAATCGACAATCATTTTATTAAATCCATCTGAAACAACTTCAATAAGATTGTCGTCACTTTTAGTGGTTACAGCAATAATATCTAAATCAACTGTTGAAACTAATGTAAATCCGTTATTGTGGTCAGTGTGATTTCCTAGTAATTCGATACGTCCGGGTGATGTAAAAACTTCCTTAGCCTCACATTGATAAATCTTTATAAATTCGTTTTTCAATTTAGCGATGCATTCGTGATAAAGTTTATTTTCTTTAAATGTTAGTTCGTTTAACTTCATAATCTATTTCCTTTTAAAGCATTAAATGTTTGATAAACATTTTTAGATGTGCTTGTCCTTCTTCATCGTTTTTAAATACCGCAGTATTTTCTAATATCGCTCTACAAATATCATTAATGTGATTGGTAACTATTCCACGAGCGACACTTTCATGTTTTACACATGGATTTTTACGAATCAAGTCATCAATCATAAAACTATGTATTACCATATCTGGATGTTCTTGATAGTAATTTTTCAAATCGTCATTCTTAACCAAAAGATTTTCGATTTCTTTCATTTGTCTTTTTAATCTGGCGGGTAATATAAAAAGTCCCATAGCCTCGATTAAACCGATTCCTTCACTCTTAATATTGTGATATTCTTTATGTGCATGGAAGATACCATCCGGATGGTCTTCGTCAGTGCGGTTATTTCTTAAAATAATATAAAAAATATATTCATCATCAATTTTTCTCACAATCGGAGTAATGGTGGAATGTTGTTCATCGCTTCGATGAATAATACTTATCTGTTCATCATCATATTCACGCCACTTATTAAAGATATAATTTACACAATCCAGCAATTGCACTCTATTTTTAGAACGAATTTCAAAGCAAGAGTTATACCAATCCAAATATGAAACTTTGACATCAAAGAATTTTTTTACTTCAAGTACATAACGCGCTTTCGCGAACATTAAAGGCATTTTATGGCGACCACCTTGAAAATGTTCATGATTTAAAATAGAACCACCAACAATCGGTAGTTCAGTATTACTTCCAATAAAAAATGTTGGAAATAGATCGATAAAATCAACTAAGGCATTAAATATATCTCGATTGATCTTCATCGGCTCATGGGAATTTTTAACGGCAATGCAATGATGATCATAATAAACATATGGAGAATATTGTAAAAACCATTCCTCTCCATTTAATCTCATCGGAATTATTCGAAGATTTTCTCTTGCGGGGTGATCGTTTCTTCCTTGATATCCGAGGTTTTCAATACATAGTAAACATTTAGGGTATTTGACATCCTTCGTGAATTTTAACTTGGCAATATCCTTGTTGTTCTTTTCCGGTTTAGATAAATTAATGGTAATCTCTAAAAAATTTTTCTCATCTTTACTGATCCAATGTAGATTTTTAGAAACCGCGGTTTTTTGAATATAATTATTCGCAACCTCTAAATCATATAAATAATTTAATCCTGCTTCATTATCTTTATTTTGCAATAACCAAAACTTTTCAACTACGCGACTTGGAAGTTCACTTAACATTCCCATTATCTCGACCAAAAAATGTTCAATTTTTCTTTCTTCAATTAGTTGAGATTTTTTTAGATATTCTCTTAACTCATCTAAAATTTCATCTGGTAATAGAATCTTTTCATATTTTTTTAAATCAAATTTTCCATCAAATGGTCTAGAAATGTTTAATTTCTTAAACAAAAAATTTCGATAGTAAATTTCATCTAAAGGATTTAAGTAAAGGTTATTTCTCGCATACGCCAATAGCTTTTCGACAATCAAGGATCCATCCATTTTAAGTATTCTCCTTTTTCTATTTAAACCGATATTTAGTTTGGTGATGATAAGTTTCATTTGGTCTTAAAATCATCGATTCTACATCACCGGAAAGAAGCTGTGTTTCTAGTGCCACCGCTTGAAATAGTTTTTCCTCCTCACAATTAATCAATTTTACATATGAAGGATAGTTACAACTATAGAAAACTAGTCCTGGATACGTTGTAAATATCTCCATAGTCCTTCTTTTTCCTTTCAAAATTACTTGAGGTTCATTTAAATCGTGTTCATTTAAAGCATAAACATGATCATATCCTTCCCATGGTTCTACAATTAATCCAGAATCAAACAAGTCCTCTTTAATAACTTTTTCTTTTTGAAAATCTAAACATGGAGGTACTTCAACATACCGATCAACGACAAGATTTTCTTCCATATGACCCACTTTTGAAGCATTTATAATCAAATGGTGATCTAAAATATCATTTTCATTATTATCAAGATTAAAATATGCATGAGAAGTAAGATTAATAATCGTTGTTTGATTAGTATTTGCAATAAAATCGATATCTAAATCATCGTTAGCATCATTTACAGTATAGATAAATTGTGCTTTGACTCGTCCTGGAAATCCGTTTTCTAAATGATTAGAAACTATACTAAAAACAACGCTTGCATAATCGCGTGACTTATTAACTTTAGTTTTAAATTTTTTAAAAGAAAATCCTTCAGTTCCACTATGTAATGTACAACCTTTAGAATTTAATTCTATTTGATATTCTTTATCCTCAATCGTGAATCTTCCTTCTTTAATTCGTCCTGCAACGGGACCAATAGCTTTACCATAATATTGACTTGAATACATGAAATCTTTAAGAGATTTTGGAGTTAAAGAAAGAAACTCTTCATTATCTTCATGTAGATATGAAATTGAGTAAATAGCCGCGCCAAAATCGCATAATGTAACTTTAAAATTATTCTTATTAACTAAGGTTATGAACTTGACTAATTTTTTATTTACTAGTTTACGTTTAACGGATACTTTCATGCTATCACCAATTTAAAGATAATCTATTCTTAAATCAAAAACAAACACATTTTTAGATACAAAAATTAAAGAAAATTGATATGACTATTCTATTAGGTAAAATGTTGATTAATTTATCAAATTAATTAATGTCTTTCTTCAGAATCATATATTTCACAAAAACGGCCACTAAAACTCGGCTCTAGATTGGCATCATTCAGATGTGAAATATCACCATACCTAAGCATTCTAAATTGAGCGATTCCTTTTTCACGTTCTTCACTTACTAATATTGTCACACCTGATGGTGGGCAGCACATATATTGTGATAAGGCGACATATGGCAAATTAAATAAATGGCTCAATAAAACACTCATCAACACAAAGTGACAAAAAAATACGATAGTTTCACGATTTGCATCTAATACCTTATAATAACCATCTTTCCTTTGATAACCCTTTTTCTTTAGAATTTCATCAAATTGTTCGACAACATTCTGATAATATTCTTTAACATTTCCAGTCTTTAAATATTTATTATCAAGATAGGTACTATTATCATTAAAATCACTATTCTTAGCAAAGAAAGATGGTTTAAAATCCCAACAAAACATTTTTTCACTTGAATTATCAAGATAGATTGGATATTCAAATTCTTTTAACCAATCGCATATTTTAATTTCTTTTTCACCTTTGATTACAGCTTCAGCGGTAAGTTTCGCTCTTTCTAACGGTGAACAATATATTTCATCAAAATCTTTTGCCGAATATTTTTTACCTAATGCCTTAACTTCCTCAAAACCACGTGGTGTCAAAGTATTATTTTCATAATCTGGATCACCATGTCTAATGATAATAATTCTCATAATGCCACTCCTAAATATTTTATTGATTCACTTTAGTTTTTTCTTCTATTTTCAAAGGGGACTCCTTTTTGAACAAACCTTTGAAAGCCTTTTTGGTCGGATTAACTACCGTTGTTTTTATCGCATTTGCAATCGGAGAAATCATGGTGTGTGCAGTAAGTTCCGGAAGCGCCCCGGCCGCTTCTAGAAAAGCGCTGTTAATCAATTCATTTTTAGTTTCTTCATCCGGACAGGAGTTAAAAATATATTGCATTGCCAAAAAGCCACTGCGCAACATAAAGAAAGCATTGATACTACCATCTATTAACGATCCGACAATCGGTTTTGCAAATGAATTTAAAACATTTCCAAACATACTTTGTATATCAAGTTTTTCAGCTCCATCTGCAATCATTGAAGCGATAGCAACATTAATATAGAATTTAAGCAATCTAAAAAATGATGGCCTAAATCCGGCACGTTTAACCAATTTTCTTAAAAGCCTAAAGTTGTTTACTATCACTATCAGTACATCGATCGTATTATTTTGCGATAGCGAGGTTAGATATAAAGTGTCTCTAGCTGTTTGAATAACTATCTTACGCATATCCTTTTTAAGATCATTTTTCAAAATATCATTAAGAATAATCTGCATTTTATTATCTTTTTCAACCAGTGCCATTTTCTTTTGGCTATCAATTCCAGTTTTAATTCTTACAATACTTTCTTGAGATAATTTCTTTTTACGAATCAATCGTTTTGATATTTTTCTCATCTTTTTATAGTGACGAGCAATTGTTTTTTTTGAATGAGATCCAGTTAGCTTTTCATCAGCAGAGCGATAAGAAAATGGTGGTGCAAATAAAACTGTAAAAAATGGTATAATAATGAGATAAAGCACTAAGGCACTAGCACCGACATAATATATAATTTCTAAATAAATATTAATTTCTCTTAGGGATTTTCCTGTCGAAACAACTAAAGAGGTTATCCATAATAACAAGGCGACAAAACCTAATAAAATTAATATGAGACTAATGATATTTCTTTTCTTTTTCATAACGTTTCCTCATCTATAATTTAACACATTGAAATTGAAATAGACATCATAAGTTTTCATTTAAATCGATGTTCATCAATATTATTGCGAAGAATCTTTATCGCAGAGCTAATAAGATAATTAACATTAGCTCTTTTTATATTAAGTCTTTTTGATATATCATCATACTTTACTCCATTCATCCATAAAAGAAGAGTATCCCTTCTTTCACCTTCAAGCAACTCATCGATAAGCTGATACAAATAGTTGATATTATCTTTATAAATTGATTTTTCGATAAGTGAAGCTTCTGCGATATCACTATCATTTAAAATCCATTCGTCTTTTCCATCATAATGAAGTGTCGGTATACCACTTTTGCGTCCCTTAGCTTTATAGTAATCGAACGTGTTTGTTATTCTTCTTTTCACTAATTGTTTCCAAAATGGATAAAATGCTGCCTTTGAATAATAATATCTTTCAACCGCTAACATTGTCCATTCATCAATGGCAGTAAGCATTTCTTTGATATCGAGGTCTAAATTTTGACAAGATTTTGCAAATGCAGTTTCAAAATATCGAGATTTTTTCCTATAGCGGAACAAAATCGATTTAACAATCGATAAGAACTTGGACTAGCATCCAAGTTTTTAATTTAATAAGATATAAATGTATG
>CANQEO010000011.1 GCA_947595215.1 uncultured Bacilli bacterium | reverse complement strand
ATTTTGTCTTTTTTTCACTAAAAAAGGGATGTTGATTATCCCTATTTTTTTAATTTAGGTTTTTCAACATCCCCTTTGATTAATTAATCTAATTTTGAAGTGAAATCGATGACATTTACAGTCGCATCATCATTTGATGATTCAATCACCGGAGCAGTGATGTCAAGAACATTTGCTTCTTCCTCGATGACATCATTGTCATCACCTTCATCTTCTGGAATCAAACCGGTACCAGCCGGGATGAGCTTACCAATCATAACATTTTCTTTTAAGCCATGGAGATGATCAACTTTACCCTTTATCGCGGCATCAGTTAAAACCTTAGTAGTTTCTTGGAATGACGCTGAAGACAAGAATGAATCGGTATTTAAAGCTGCTTTAGTGATACCTAAAACAATTGGGCGACCAACCGCAGGACGTTTACCTTCTAAGATAGCTTTTTCGTTCTTAGCGGTAAATTCAACTAAGTCAACTCTAGTACCTGGAAGCATATCAGTATCTCCGCCTTCGACGATTAACATCTTTCTTAACATTTGACGAACAATAACTTCGATGTGCTTGTCAGAGATATCAATACCTTGGAGACGATAGACTTTTTGGACTTCTTTGACAATGTATTTTTGAACTTGGGTAACATCAGAAACTTCAAGTAAGGTCTTTGGATTAATCGCACCTTCGGTAATCTTTTGACCATTAGTAATCTTATCTCCTTCTTTAACTCTCAAGCGAGCGTTGTAGTTAGTAAGATAAGTTTTTTCTTCAAGATTGTTTTTAACGACAACAGTAGAACGTCCATTCTCAGTTTTAATTGAAGCAACAACACCGCTGATTTCAGAAATAAGAGCTTCACCTTTAGGATTACGAGCTTCAAATAATTCTTGAACACGAGGTAAACCTTGAGTAATATCGCTACCTGCAACACCACCGGTATGGAAAGTTCTCATCGTAAGTTGAGTACCTGGTTCACCGATTGATTGAGCGGCCATAATACCAACTGACTCACCGACTTGAACTTCTTTGCCTGTTGCTAAGTTACGACCATAACAGTGCTTACAAACACCATCTTTAGTCTCACAACCGAATAAAGAACGAATTTCAACATGGGTAATACCAGCTTCAACAATCTTCTTAGCCATCTCCTCATCCATTAAGACATTACCCTTAACGATAACTTCATGGGTTTCAGGATCGATTACATCATGAACGGTATAACGTCCCACTAATCTATCATATAAAGGAACGATAGCAGAATCATTTTTAGAATCCCTGATTTCAGAAACGATAAATCCATGATCGGTACCACAGTCTTCTTCACGGATGATAACATCGTGAGAAACATCTACTAATCTTCTAGTTAAATAACCAGAGTCAGCAGTCTTAAGTGCGGTATCCGCACCACCCTTACGAGCACCGTGGGTAGCGATGAAGAATTCAGAAACCGTTAAACCTTCTCTAAAGCATGATTTAATTGGAAGTTCAATCGTTTCACCAGATGGGTTAGCCATAAGACCACGCATACCCGCTAATTGAACGAAGTTCGATAAGCTACCACGGGCACCGGAATCGGACATCATGAAGATAGGATTTCGTGGGTTATCTTCAAATTGCTTCTTTAAAATTACTTCGACTTCTTCCCTTACTTTAGTCCAAACATCAACGACTTGTTTATGACGTTCACTATCAGTTAAGAGACCTTTATCAAATAACTTTTGAATATGTTCAACCTTTTTATCGCCTTTTTGTAGTAATTCTTGTTTACCTTCAATAACAGCGATATCAAATAATGAAACCGTTAAGCCGGAAACTGTAGCGTACTTAAATCCTTGATTTTTTAAATCATCGAGAACTTTGGAAGTAGTATCAGCTTGATAACGATTGAAAATTTCGTTAATGATATTTCCGACATTCTTCTTAACAAATGGTTTCTTGATAGGAAGATTGGCAATGTATTCTTTAATGTTAGTACCTTTTGGTACAAAGAATGATTTTTGATCTTCAATTAAGTTCGCCTTTGAATTCTCATTTAAGTATGGGAAATCTTGTGGGAAGATTTGGTTGAAGATAATCTTACCGACAGTTGTAATTAAGTAAGAATTATTCATTTCGTAATCGAAACCTAATTTCTTCATAGATTCGCCTCTGATGGCGATACGATTATGAAGGTGAATTTGTTTAGTTTCATAAGCCATGAATATTTCATCGATTGATCTGAAGACTTTACCTTCGCTTTCAGCGTAAAGTTCATATCTTTCAGCTTCTTCAATGTCACCGCGTTCACGACATTCACTAGCCTTTTTCAAGAAGTCTTCTTTAGAAGATTCAAGAGTTAAGTAATAGTTACCAAGAATCATATCTTGAGATGGAGTAACGATTGGTTTTCCATCCTTTGGGCCAAGAATATTATGAGAAGCAAGCATCAAGTCCAAAGCTTCTTTTTGTGCCGCATAACTTAGTGGAACGTGGACAGCCATTTGGTCACCATCGAAATCAGCGTTAAACGCTGTACAAACTAGTGGATGTAAACGGATTGCTCTTCCTTCGACCAATTTTGGACGGAAAGCTTGAATACCAAGACGGTGCAAAGTAGGAGCACGATTTAAAAGAACCGGGTGTTCCTTAATAACTCTTTCGACGATATCCCAAACCGAGGAATCGTAACGATCAATCATCTTGTTAGCTTGCTTATGGGAATTAGCAATACCTTCTTTAATCATGATTGAGGCAATGAATGGACGGAATAATTGAATCGCCATTTCTCTTGGGATGCCACATTCATACATTTTAAGATCTGGTCCGACCGCGATAACGGAACGTCCTGAATAGTCGACACGTTTACCAAGCAAGTTTTGTCTGAAACGACCTTGTTTACCTTTTAAGGTACTTGATAATGATTTTAAAGCACGACCGCCAGCACCGACAACAGCTTTGGACCTTCTACCATTATCAATTAATGCGTCAACTGCTTCTTGAAGCATTCTCTTTTCGTTCATCAAGATGACATCAGGGGCATTCATTTCAATCAACTTTTTAAGGCGGGTGTTTCTAGTGATTACACGGCGATATAAGTCATTTAAATCACTAGTTGCAAAACGTCCACCATCAAGTTGTAACATAGGACGTAAATCTGGTGGAATAACTGGAAGTACATCGAGAATCATCCATTCTGGTTTGTTATTAGAATTACGGAAAGCTTCGATTGCTTCAAGACGTTTAATGAGTTTTAATCTCTTTTGATTCTTTTGACCTTGAGTTTCTTTTAATTCAGCTTGAATGTTATTAAAGTCTGCTTCAAGATCAACTTCTGCTAATAATCTTTTAACCGCTTCAGCGCCGATACCAAATTCAGCACCGGTGTATTTAGAAATGAAAGCCGCATTGACTGCGAAACTAAATGGTTCTTGCGGATTTTCTAATTTCATGATTAATTCATCAGCGCGTGCGTAGTCATAATTTTCTTCGTTACCATCCATGCGAATCTTTTCTTTAATTTCGCGGATAGCACTGACAAATTCGATACGTGCAGTTCTTTCATCGAGAACTTCACGATAATGAAGTACGGTAGAACTACCCGGATTTAAGCAGATATGTGAAACAAAGTAGATAACTTCTTCTAATTGTTTTGGAAGAATATCCAAAACTAATCCCATGCGGGAAGGAATTCCTTTTAAATACCAAATATGGGCGCAAGGTGAAGAAAGCTCAATGTGTCCCATTCTCTCTCTTCTAACCGCCTTAGTAGTGACTTCAACACCACACTTCTCACAAACGACACCTTGAAATCTGATTTTCTTATATTTACCACAGTGACATTCGTAGTCTTTAGCAGGACCAAAGATTTTTTCACAGTATAAACCACCCATTTCGGGCTTTTGAGAACGATAGTTAATAGTCTCTGGTTTTTTAACTTCACCATATGACCATTCTTTGATTTTTTCAGGAGAGGCTAATCCGACTTGAATAGCCGATAAACGATTTACATCAAACATATATAACAACCCTCCTATTCTTCTTCAAGTCGATACTCAGAAGTGATTTCACGAACTGAGTTCGAAATTTTTCTAGCTTCGACTTCGTTATCTTTAGACATCATCTTCAAATCGATTTCATCACCATCTTTATCGAGTAATTTAACATCGATAGCGAGTGATTGTAATTCTTTTTGAAGGACACGGAATGATTCAGGCATACCTGGTTTTGGAATTTCACGTCCCTTAATGATAGCTTCATAAGTCTTAGCTCTTCCGACCATATCATCGGATTTAATAGTTAAAATTTCTTGTAAGATATGGGCTGCACCATAAGCTTCAAGAGCCCAAACTTCCATTTCACCAAAACGTTGTCCACCATTTTGAGCTTTACCACCTAATGGTTGTTGTGTAACAAGCGAATATGGTCCAATTGATCTAGCGTGTAATTTATCGTCAACCATGTGGACAAGTTTAATCATATACATGACACCGACTGAGATTCTTTCATCGAATCTTTCACCAGTACGTCCATCGTAAAGGATGGTTTTACCATCTTTATCCATACCCGCACGATCCATTAATTCATAAATCTCTTCGTTAGTCATACCATCGAAGACTGGGGTAGCAATCTTAAGTCCGAGTTTTTTACAAGCCATACCTAAGTGGATTTCAAGAATTTGTCCAATGTTCATACGAGACGGAACACCAAGTGGGTTTAACATGATATCGACTGGAGTACCATCTGGTAAGAATGGCATATCTTCTTCTGGAAGAATTCTTGAGATAACACCTTTATTACCATGACGACCGGACATCTTATCACCTTCAGAGATTTTTCTCTTTTGAACGATGAAAACTTTGATAACTTCGTTAACACCTGGTGGAAGTTCTGCGCCATCCTTGCGAGAAAAGCGTTTAACATCAAGAACAATACCAGCACCACCATGAGGAACACGGAGCGAAGTATCTTTTCCATCCTTGGTCTTATCAGCGAAAATCGCCATTAATAATTTTTCTTCTGGAGTTGGTTCTGTTTGTCCTTTTGGAGTAACTTTACCAACTAAAATGTCGCCTTCTTTAACTTCGGCACCTGGAACGATAACCCCATACTCATCAAGAAGCGCTTTTGCTTCGGTGGATACGTTTGGAATATCGCAAGTGATTTCTTCATCACCTAATTTCGTTGAGCGACATTCAACTGAATATTCTTCAATGTGAATTGAAGTGTAGACATCATCTTTAACGAGACGTTCTGACATGATGACAGCATCTTCGTAGTTGTAACCATTCCAAGTCATGAATGCGATAGTAACGTTTTGACCTAAAGCCAACTCTCCATTATCCATAGCCGGACCATCAGCGATGATATCGCCAACTTTAATCATTTGTCCTTTTTTGACAATTGGTTTTTGGTTGATGCAAGTTCCTGAGTTAGAACGACCGAATTTTTGTAATAAATAGACTTTAGCGCCATCTTCACCATCGATAACAATCTTACGAGAATCGACATAAGAAACAACACCATCTGCCTTTGCGGTAACTGCAGAACCAGAGTCTTTTGCAATGTTATGTTCAAGACCGGTTCCAACAAATGGAGCATGTGGATTTAAAAGTGGTAAAGCTTGACGTTGCATGTTCGCACCCATAAGTGCACGGGTAGTATCATCATTTTCGAGGAATGGAATACATGCCGAAGCGATGGACACGATTTGTTTTGGAGAAACGTCGATATAATCAACATCTTCTCTATTTGCCAAAATGTTTTCACCATTATGACGAGCGACAACTGATTGATCTAAAATAGTTCCATCAGCCGCTAAGCGCACATTAGCTTGTGCGATAACGTGGTCTCTTTCACGATCAGCTGACAAATATTCAGTTTCATCAGTAACACGACAAGTTTTTTTATCAACTTTTCGATATGGAGTTTCGATAAAGCCGTATTTATTAATCTTTGCATAGCAAGAGAGATTGTTAATAAGGCCGATGTTTTGTCCCTCAGGTGTTTCAATCGGACAAATTCTACCATAGTGAGAATAGTGAACATCACGAACTTCAAATGAAGCGCGGTCACGAGTTAAACCACCAGGTCCTAACGCGGAAAGACGTCTCTTATTAGCTAACTCTGCAAGTGGATTTGTTTGATCCATAAATTGTGAAAGTTGACTGGATGCAAAGAATTCTTTAATCGCCGCAGTTAATGGGCGAATGTTAGTCAATGATTGTGGCGTAATAGTTCCTTCAGTAGAAATTGACATCTTTTCTTTGACGCTTCTTTCCATTCTTGAAAGACCGATTCTAAATTGATTTTGAATCAATTCACCGACACATCTAATACGACGATTACCTAAGTGGTCGATATCATCAGTATCACCGATACCAGCGATAATATTAGTAAAATATGAAAATGCGGCGATCATATCAGAAATTGCGACATATGGTAAATCAAGATTCAAATCAGTACCGACGATAGTAACGACTTTTTCTTTCTTTTCATCAGCATAGACTTTAACGATATTGACAATACCATGATCATCCAAATTAGTGTTAACCGAAAGTTGTCTTTCGTGAGCACCTTTTTCAAAAAATTGTTCTTCTTGTAATTTTTCAACAATTTCTTTAGACATGAAATCGCCTTCGTTATAAACTACTTCACCATCACTAGAAACTAATGGCTCGGCAAGATAGTGATTAACTAAACGATTGTAAACTCCTAATTTCTTAGAAAACTTAAAACGTCCGGCACGACCTAAATCATAACGCTTACGATCGAAGAATCTTTGACGGAAGAAAGTAGCAGCACCTTCTGGTGTGAAAGGTTCTCCCGGTCTTAATTTAGCATAGATTTCTTGTAGTGCATCACTAGCTTTGAGTTCGACATTTTCATCAAAGACTTCGCGTTCTTTATTAATTGTAGTTTCTAATTGAATTGAATCTCCAAAGAGTTCATACATTAAATCGTAGCTAGTGATACCTAACGCTCTTAAAAGAATAGTAACCGGCATTTTTCTTTGACGATCAATTCTTACTGAAATCATATCTTTAGTGTCAGATTCAAATTCTAACCAAGTTCCTCTTGTTGGAATAAGGTCACATCCGTATAGATATTTACCTGATTTATCCATATTCTTAGACAAGTAGGCCCCTGGGGAACGTACTAATTGTGAAACAATTGCTCTTTCTGCACCGTTAATAATAAATGTTCCCGATTCGGTCATCAATGGAAAATCGCCCATAAATACTTCGTTTTCTTTGATTTCACCAGTGTTTTTAAAGATTAATCTCAAAGTGACCTTCAAGGGAGCACTGTAGGTCAAATCACGAGTTTTACATTCTAATGGATCATATTTTGGATGATCTAAACGAGATCCGCAATATTCGATCATCAAAGTTTCACTGTGGTTTGAGATCGGATAAACATCTTTAAAAACTTCATCGATTCCTTCTTCCAAAAACCATTTGAAAGATTCGGTCTGAATTTCGACTAAATAAGGAAGTGGTAAAGAACCACTGATCTTTGAATAGTCAATACGACCGTTATGGAGGTACTTATAATTTGTTGCTTCTGCTTGTTTGCTCATATGCAAATCCCCCTTCTGTGTTCATTGTTATAACTCACTTTTTTTCGCTTGATAGATATAGTAGCCTTTATCTCGTTTTAGAAGCGTGCAATTCTTAAACACACTTTCAACATATTTTTGAGACGACCCCGCCCCGTGACTCTTTCTAATCACGAAATATAGTGAACCTTGGTCTTGAAGATGATTGTAACTCTCCAAGTACATTTTATAGATTACTTCTTTACCCGCTCTTATCGGTGGATTAAGTGCGATGATATCAAACTTTTCGTTAATATTTGAAAAACAATCACTTTCAATAATCATCACATTTGTATTATTATTTCTCGCGTTCTCACGCGCGAGCGCGCACGCGCGCTTGTTAACATCAGCAAGAAAAATATCTGTCTGTGGAAAAAATTTAGATAGAATAATTCCTATAACACCATATCCGCAGCCTAAATCGAGAATCATTCCCGTTAATTCTTGATCTAATAATACATTAATTAAAGCGATACTCCCCCTATCAACTTCACTTTTGGAGAAGACACCACTGTCTGTTTTAAAGGAGAATGAGCGAGAACGAATTTCAAACTGCAAAGTGCGCGGTTTTGATTCTAAACCATCAACATTATCGAAATATTGTGGCAATTTGCTCACCCCCTTTAAAAGCGACAAAAACCTACCTATGATAAGGCAGGTTTATATTTTCTTTAAATTAAGGTTCCGAATTATTTAATTTCGACTTCGGCACCAGCAGCGACAAGAGCTTTCTTGTGTTCTTCAGCTTCAACTGGAGAAATTTTCTCTTTGATGTTGCTTGGAGCGTTGTCAACTAATTTCTTCGCATCTCCAAGGCTTAAGCCGGTGATAGCTTGGACAGCTTTGATGACCGCAACTTTAGCAGTTCCAAAGCTCTTTAAAACTAAGGTGACTTCGGATGGTCCCTTAGCAGCGCCTTCATCTTCAACTGGAGCAGCAGCTGCAGCAACTGGAGCAGCAGCTGTAACACCGAATTCTTCTTCAATTGCTTTAACTAAGTCGTGTAATTCGACGATTGTCATTTCTTTTAAGGATGAAATGATTTCCTCATTTGTTAATTTTGCCATTTTAAATTTCCTCCTATTAATGGGCTATTCTTTCTCTGCGATAGCATTTACCGCGCAAGCGAATGAACGAACTGGGGCTTGTAAAACAGAAAGTAACATCGATAAGACGCCTTCTCTGCTTGGAAGTTTTGCAAATTCCTTTAGCTCTTTGGCTGACATAACCTTGCCTTCAATCATTCCACCTTTGATGATTAAGTTCTCGTGTTTTTTAGCAAATTTTGTGACAATTTTTGGTCCATCAATTGGATCTTCACAAGTAATAAATGCGTTTGGTCCAACTAAGTATTGATGTAAATCATCATGACCTAAATCGTCAACTGCACGAGTCACAAGCGAATTCTTGTAGACGCCGAGTTTTGCGTTTTTCTTTAATAATTCTCTTCTTAATTCAGTTAATTCAACAACGGTAAGACCGCGATACTCAGCGACTACGACTGAATTTGAATTTTTGAGAATGTTAGAGATTTCAGCAACCTTTTCCTTTTTGGCTTCTAACACGTTTTGGTTCATATTGCACCTCCTTATGCTTTTATATAGGCAACAATATACAGGTGACTAATCATTATGTCTATGAATAGGTACCTCGGCAACATTATTAAGCATTAAGCCGTTGCTGTCTTAGGTATATTGGAGCTTTAAAATTTATTAGCGACCATTAAAAGTAAATTTGATAGACGGTCCCATTGTGGTATGAATGACCACGTTTTTAATATATTGTCCTTTAACTGCAGCCGGACGAATCTTTAGAATGGTATCGCAAACGCTTGATAAGTTATCAACGATTTTTTCGACTGGGAACGAGACTCTAGCGATTGAAAGATGGATGTTACCTTCTTTATCAACACGATATTCAATTCTACCAGCTTTAATCTCTTTGACTGCTTTTGCAATATCAGGAGAGACAGTACCGGTTTTTGGGTTAGGCATTAAACCTTTTGGACCAAGAAGACGACCGAGCTTACCAAGTTCACCCATCATATCTGGGGTCGCAACGATAACGTCGAAATCGAACCAGTTTTCTTTTTGAATTTTTTCGAGCATCTCTTTGCCACCAGCAAAATCTGCGCCGGCTTCAAGAGCTTCATCGACCTTATGGGTAATGGCCAAGATCTTTTTGGTTTTACCATTACCATGAGGTAGTGTGAGAGTACCTCTCAATTGTTGATCAGCTTGTTTTGGATCTACATTGAGACGGAATGAAACATCGATTGTCGCGTCAAATTTGACGGTCGAAGTTTCTTTTACAAGGGCGCAAGCTTCTTCGAGCGAATAAACTTTGCTCGCATCTATTTTTGCTAACGCTTCTTGGTATTTCTTACCTTTCTTCATGTTTTCCTCCTAGTGGTATTAACGGATTTTTCCTTCCACTTACTCGTCGATAGTGATACCCATATTCCGGGCAGATCCTTCGACAACCTTCATAGCCGCTTCGACATCGTTGCAGTTTAAATCTGGCAACTTGTACTCTGCGATCTTTCTCAATTGATCCTTGCTGATGTGACCGACTTTTGTGGTCTTAGCGTTAGCGGATCCCTTGCTGATTCCAGCTTCTTTCAATAAAAGGACAGCAACTGGAGTCGTTTTGATGACAAAATCAAACGATTTGTCTTCATAGGCTGTAATGATAACTGGAACAATATCGCCTTGACGATCCGCAGTCTTAGCGTTGAAATCCGTACAGAATTTCGGCATTAAGATACCAGCAGAAGCAAGTTTTGGTCCAGGTTTAGCTTGGCCGCCTGGAATTTCCAGTTTCACAACTTTTGCGATCTTCTTACTCACGTGACACACCTCCTAATAGTTATTTTGTCCGTGCCGTGGTTCGCGGATTCTTTTAGAATCCTTCCACTGCGCAAATTGATGGCACTTGCAAAAAGCGCATAAAATGCCATTCTTTGATAGTGTAGCCGAGATGAAGATTAATTTCAATCGGTTTATGTATTTTTATAAAAGTTTTTTCTTATATTCATTATTAATATATAAATAATAAAATTTTTGTTTGCTTGACACCGATATAAAAATTCTCTCTGTTGTGCAAAAAACAAAATTATGCTATTCTTACAATGAGGTTATTATATGAAAAAAACAATATATCTTTTATTAGTGGCACTATTATTTAGTAGTTGCACATTAAAAACGTCGGATAGTTCTTCCTCTAAATATAATCAAGATTCTTCATTTGAATCTACTGAATATTCATCTATTAGCGAATCCATCAATTCGGAAGACTCAGGTTTTAAGGATTCATCTTCAGATTACTTATCATCTAGTTCAGAAATAACTGAAACCCGCACAGTAAGTTTATATGGTATCAATGATTTTCACGGATCCGTTATTGAAAATGGCTATGAGACAGGTATTTCGAAAGTCGGTGGCTTTTTAAAGTCTAAAAAAGCTGAAGGAAATACTTTGCTCATTAACTCTGGAGATATGTGGCAAGGTTCTATCGAATCAAATCACAATTACGGAAATCTTTTAACCGATTGTATGAATGAAATAGAATTTGATTGTTTTACAATAGGAAATCATGAATTTGACTGGGGTGCTTCTTATATCAACCTAAACCGTGAGCGAAAAGGACCTAATGGTAACGATGAAGATGGTTATCAAACTCCATTTTTAGCCGCTAATATTTTTAATTTTGATATTGATACTAAAACCGTGAAAGATTATGCCAATCTGGGTGATAAGTATGTGATTCGCACTTTAGAAAATGGTTTGAAAGTAGGTATTATTGGAATTATCGGGGAAGACCAAATCACTTCTATTGCTTCACAATATGCCGATGATTACACATTCTTAGATCCGATTCCTATCATCAAAGAATTATCTGATGAATTGCGTCTCGAAAAGAAAGTAGATGTAGTCGTTCTCGACGCGCATACCAATCAACAAAGTCTAACTGATAGTACCAGTTATTATGGCGATAATTCTGGACTTACTTCAATAAGTAAAAATTCGAACAAACGCTATGTCGACGCTGTATTTTGTGCTCATAGCCACAGAAATGAAGCCTATGAGGTAAATGGTGTTCCCTTCGTACAAGGTAGTAGCAACGGCAAAATGTATTCTAATGTCGAATTAGAGGTGTCGCCTGCTGGTGAGGTTAAATGGACAAAATATGGTAACACTTATACTTCTTATATCTCAGACTCTTATAAAGACGAAAATATAGAAAAGATAGTCTCTAAATATAAAGCTCTATCAGACGTTGCCGGTAAAGAAATATTAGGCAACGTTAATTACGATTTCGATAAATCTGATACATTGCCAAATTTTGTTGTAACCGCATTTGGCAATTACGCCATTAATTGCGGATATAGTATCGATTATGCAATTTCTAATGTTGCTAGAGATAATTTAAGTTCAGGTCAAATTACATATGCAGATCTTTATAAAGCTTTACCTTTTGATAATGAAGTTTATATTATCGATGTAAAAGGTAGTGATATCTATAAAGAACTTGTAACTTATTCATCAAATTATTTTTATCGTCTTACAAATGAAGCCTTAGACCAAAATAAAACTTACCGGATAGCGGTTATTGATTATCTCGCATTTCATCGGAGCAATAAAAGAGTTTATAACTATTTTCCAACATTAAGTATTGTCGATAAACTATCAAAAGATGGTTATCCAATTTATAATTATCGTGATATCACTGCCGATTATATGCGTTCATTAAACGGAACGATTAATCCAAACAACTATTCTTCTTCAAACAATAGATATAATAGTAACCTTTTAATGCAATCTATTTAAACTATTTTTTTAACGTAGGATTATCCATATGTCCTACGAAAATTGGTAAATCATTCGCATCATAAATGATATATATAAATGATTGGTTTAGTTTTATATCAATTGTGTCATGAAATTCATATTTTGTCGAGGAATTACCGTCAACACTGCTAATAGTGATATTTTTTATCGTGGTTCCATCTTCATCAAAAGATATCTTACTTTTTTGCTTTATCTCTTTTAAATATGATGTTTCTAAAGTTGCTGTATCATTATTTTGAAACGCATATGAAAAGCAATTATTATCTTTATCAAATAGATTTGCTAAGCCGATATTTTTTAGCACATCAGTGAAATCAATTGATGCTTCATAATCAATTTTTGGCACCTCTAAATTAACTACAAGATTACCACCTTTACTTGAGAGAATTCTTTTTTCACTATCCTCAACGAAGATATTTTTACCTTTAACTAAATCATAAATATTTTTATTAATATCATTAGGAACTAAATATTTTATTTTTATACCATTTTTATAATAATCAAACAAACTTATATAATCTCCATTATCATAACATTCCCCAAAATATTCGTGATTCATAAAAGATGTCTTTACTCTTTCATTTGAAGAAAGGTAAAAATCTTTTTGCACAGTATGGTCACTTTTAAATATATTTTTCCATGAGCTTTTAAAATACATGGTAGTAAAAAAGTATAATATGCTATCATCTTCCAAATTAAGATCACGCTTTGTAAATAAATTTTGACTTTGAGACTTATCGTTAATCCAGTTTAACATTTTTGAGATATCTTCATCATTTTCAAAATCCAATTGAAACGCTTCGATTTTATGGTTTGTTAAATCTGCGATATAATGTGGATTATAATCATATTTATCAGTCTGGAAAGAAGCATTATAGAATTGCAAACTTCCATCTTCGTTAAAGAAATAATCAGTTAAATACATTTTATAAAAATCTATTGATCTGCTTGATTTTGTCATTCCAAGCAACTTATCTAATTGTTTTAAAGTTTCTTCATCATCTGAGGCGAGTGATACCGCCGAAAGATTCATATATAATCCTAGTGGAGAATATGAAATATTTATATTTTTATCAACATTATTTTCAATCATATTAGAAAAGTTTATAACTGAATTATAAAACTCATCACTAACTTTATTAACATTAACTTTTCCATTTGGATAATCGATATTATTAAGTTTTTTAAATGTACTCGATTCTAAAACTTTTAACTCACTTTGCGAATATGATTTACGATAAGATCTATATTTAGATTCAAAATCTATCATCGCTATAATCGGAAGTGATGCTAAACAAAGAAAGAATACACCGGTTAAAATTAACGCGCTCTTTCCGATTAATCTTTTTATATTCCTTACTCTTTTAGTATTCGGTTCTAACTTATTTACATCAAAATTTAAATTCTCATCTATCGGAGCTTGGAGTTTACTTTTAAGTTGCCTTTTTAATCTACTCATAATTATATCTCCTTAATATGTTTTTTAACTTTATCTATAGCACGTTTATATTTCGAGGAAATAACACTTGTAGTAACACCTTTTTGTTCCGCAATTTCTCTAAAACTAAAATCATAAATAAAGCGATAAATTAGCAAATCAATCTCTTCTTCATTTAAGAATGGTTTAAACATTTCTATGTAATCTTTGAACTGATCAACTTTCATATCGTAAGAGATATCTTTATCTAGTGTCTCAACATTTTTAGACTGCTTCAAATAGTTTAAAGATAAATTTTTGCTAATTGATGTAAGGTAATATTTAAGATTCTTTTCTTTTTTTATCCCATTCTTGTGTTCAAAAAATCTCATAAAGGTTTCATTAGTAATATCCTCTGCGATAGTTTTATTCTTTACAACCTTAAATGCGACATAGAAAACTAAGTATGCATACTCTTCATAGATAACATTAAAAGCTTCTTCCATCTTATATCGAGATGTAGATTTAAGATTATCTAACACTTTTGTTTTAATACGAGCCATGTTTTTTCCTCGCTATTAAATAATACATTTATCTCTGTTGTTTTTGTCGATTTGCATTCGTAAAACTTTCAGTTTTGAATAATCAAATCATCTCATTCTCACAACTTCTTTTCTATTATTCCTCAACAATTTCTACACTATATTTTTCATCAAGACCATGTTCTTTTAAAAACACATTGAATTCTTCTGAAAGTTGTTTTGCTGAATATTCACTATATTCATCGGAATGAACAATATGAGTATTGATACTTGCTTTTGTCTTTTTATTGAGTTCATCAATTTTTATTGCAGTATCCGCATTTGCATTTTTAGCACCTTTCTTAATATTTTCAATTACAAGACGACATTTTGCTTTAAAGCCTTTAGTATGAAGAAATTCTTTAAATTCTTGATTCACTTTTGAGTTTTTTGTTGCTTCAAGATTGGCTTTATTTTGCGCATGTTGATAGTGAATATTTTCTTTCATTTGACTAAAGACCACTTTAAATTTAGCCTTAATTCCTTTCATGTTACAAAATTCTTCAAATTGTTTTGAGATTTCTTCTTGAGATGTGACATAACTCGTTTTATAGTTTTCCATATTCATCATATTTTCGATATTTTTTTGATTATTTTCCGAATGTATTGTTAAAATTTTGATTTTTTCCTTAAAAGTTTTAGCTTCTATGAATTTATTAAATTCATCATCATTTATTACATTATTTGTATAAGTATCATCACTATTTTTCATTTTAATATTTTAATCACCTACTTTATTAAACTAAACTTGTTCTATTAAGTATGAATTTGCTAATAAAGCCGAGGCCAATACTAAATAAGATTCCACCCGCAAAACACATAATGACATTTAATATTCCTGCATCAAGTGGTGTCATCATAGGAATCATCATAAATAAAAGCATTCCGCCACCTAAAACACACATAATAGATAACCATAATTTGGTTTTCGCAAAACATGCTAACATTAAAGCGATAGCAATAAAAATAAGTAAAATAAACATTTTTGAAAGTAAACAACAAATTATTGTTCCGATATTAAATCCATCCATACTAAATGGAAGGCCAACGATTGCTCCACCAATCATACCACCGGTAAAGAATAATAACAACATGACTATACTTGCAATAAAGCAAGTAATGGTTTTAGATATAATATATTCCATTCTCTTCACTCTGATGGTAAATAGATTTTTTACATAGCCACTTCTAAAATCTTCACTAACAAAGATACAAACAAAGATTGCTACAATAAAATAAATGAGATTAATATTACACATACTTGTTAAATCCATTGACATACTAGCATTTGATGTAGCACCTAATATTTGCCATGCATTAGTAAATGTTTCCATTGCTGTTTCAGCTCCCGTTGTTGGATCTACTACGGAAGCATTACCCATAAAACTAGTCATCACAAGAATTAAAACAGGAATTATGAAACAAATGCCAAACATGATATAGACTAAAGGAGTCTTAAACATTCTTCTTCGATCAACTTTTAACATACTTTTAAGATTATTTAAATTAGATTTATTCATTATAATGTACCTCCTTTATCAATGAGATTAATATAATATTCTTCTAAGTTAATTTTGGCAGTTTGCACATAGGTAGGTAAAATATTTTGACTATATAGATAACTTACAACATCTTTTGCTAAACAAGAATCATAAACACGAAGTTCTTCATTTTCTTCTATAACTTTTTTGTATCTTTTTTCTAAACTTTGTTTAGTTTCCTTATTGTTTTTCGTTTTAATAGCAACATAGGTTGGACATTCCTTTTCTAATTCTTCCGCGGTCATTTCTTTAATCATTTTACCTTGACGAATAATTCCATAATGGGTAGCTATCTTCTCAAGTTCTCCTAAGATATGAGATGAAATTAAAACAGTACAATTTAAATTTTTCGTAATATCGATTAATACTTCTCTCATGATTCTCATCCCGTCAGCATCAAGACCATTGATAGGTTCATCTAGGATTAATAGTTTAGGATTTCCTAATAAAGCAAAAGCAATGCCGATTCTTTGTTTCATACCTAAGGAACAATTTTTAAATTTATTCGATGCCGTTCCTTCCATTCGAACAATTTTTAAAACTCTTCTGATTTCTTCATTTTCATTTTTGATACCTAGATTAGCCACTTGGATTTTCATATTATCCCAAACACTGATATTTGGAAAACAGCCCGGACTTTCAATTAAAACGCCAATTTGGGATCTAATTTCTTGATCATTATAATCTTTATCAAATAATTTAATTTCGCCACTATTTGGTCTAATGAGTCCACAAATTAGTTTTTCGGTTGTGGATTTACCAGAACCATTTTCGCCAATAAAGCCATAAATTGCCCCCATAGGAATTGTCATATTTAAATTTGATAAAGCTTGTTTTTGGCCATAATTTTTGATTAAATTTCTTATTTCAATTGCATTCATATCCTTTTACTCCTTAATAACAATCTCTTTTTGATAACACAATAGTGCCCACTAAGTTATAAATAATTGCCCAAACTAAACTTACACCAATACAAGTAATTAAACTAATAATATTTGATAATAAACAAGCATTTACTGATGAACCATATAAAAAGATATTTAAAATAGATGAATTACCTACTAGTGAAGCTGCTCCAATTACAGGAATACCTGTCCCAATAACAAAACATAAAGCAATAGAAATACCAAATTTTCTTCTAAAGATAATGTTAATAAAAGTGTATAAACTTGCCCAACCTAGACTCATAACCATCTTTCCAAGAATGGCGCAAATAAGAGAACCTACATTGATTGAAAACGAAAGACCAGTAAAAGCACCTGCTAACACGCCACCAATTAGATAAGTTATACACATACACATCATTGAAAAAGCGCTAATGATGGTCTTAGACATCATATAATCTTGTTTTTTTGAATGAGTTGTAAATAATTGTTTTACATAACCACTATGGTAATCATGTCCAATAAAAATTGAAACCATAATTCCCCCAAAAATAAAGACCATATTCATATTGGCATACTCACCCATGTTACTTACAACATATAAAGGTTTATCGGACGCTATGATTTGCCAAGCATTAGTAAACATTCCTGCTGTTTCACTATTATCCCCTATAGATCCCATAGAAACTAAAGCTGGAATAATGGCGGCAATAAATAAAAAGATATAAAATAAAGGTGTATAAAATAATCGATAAAAATCGACGCTTAACATTCCTTTAATTCTTTGTAAAAAGGATGGTTTTGCAAATTCTAAAGTGATTTCTTTCTCCATTATTTTCTCTCCTTACTCATTAATTCAATGTAATATTCTTCTAAGCCAATTTTGTTTTGAACAATCTTACTAACTTCAAAGTTATTGGAAAGTAAAATGCTCATAATTTTTTCAGCATCATTTTCATCATAAATTTTTAATGAAATATCTTTCAAACGAACATCTTTGAAATAAATTTTCAAAATATCATAAGCTTTCTTGTTATTATTAGTTTCAATTTCAATAAAGGTGCGATTTCTAATTTCCATTTCTTTTGCAGAAATTTCTTGAATCATTTTACCTTGACGAATAATTCCATAATGGGTAGCTATCTTCTCAAGTTCTCCTAAGATATGAGATGAAATTAAAACAGTACAATGATAATTTTTAGTGATATCCACTAAGATTTCTCGCATCATTTTCATTCCATCGGTATCTAAGCCATTAATAGGTTCATCTAAAATAAGTAAAAGAGGATTACCAAGTAATGCCATCGCGATACCTACTCTTTGTTTCATTCCTAATGAACATTTTTTAAAAGGAAGTTTGATATGTTCTTCCATTCTTACAATTTTTAATACTCGATGAATTTCTTCATCAATATTTTCAATTCCTAGATTTAATGCTTGCATCTTCAAATTGGCATAAATGCTAGAGTTTGAGAAACATCCTACGTTTTCAATCAAAGCACCAACTTTAGCACGAACACCCGGATCGGTATAATCTTTATCAAATAATTTTATTTCTCCTTTATTTGGTACTAAGTGACCACAAATACATTTTTCCGTTGTCGATTTTCCTGAACCATTTTCACCAATAAATCCATAAATAGAACCAACTGGTACAGTCATATGAAAATCATCAAGTGCATACAAACCGCGAAAACTTTTTGTCAAATTTTTAATTTCTATTGCGTTCATTTTTTCTCCTTTCAAAACTACATTTGTTGATTTTACATTAATATGATAGTATAATTTGTTGATAATTTTATCCAACAAGAAATCAAACATGTGTTGTTTTCACAAAAAACAATTTTTATTCAAAACATTATATAAGGAGTAACTATGGGAAAATCAGAAGTAAAATATCAAAATACAGCATTAAAAATGGATAAAGCAATGTTAAAGCTCTTAGAGAAAAAAGATTTTTTAAAAATTAGTGTATCAGAAATTTGTAGAGAAGCAGGCGTTAATCGATCAACATTTTATGATCATTATTTAAATACCAGTGATTTATTAAAAGAGACACAAAAAGAAATTATGCAAGATTTTGCTAACTTTTTTAATAGTTATTCTATTGGATTCCCTGACTTTTCAAAAAATAATAATGAAGAGTTTCTTCTTATATCGCCTAAATATCTAATTCCCTATTTAGAATATGTAAAAAAACATAAAAAACTTTTTAAAACTTATTTATCCAATCTTTCTACATTCAATGTCGATGAAGCTTATGGTGATTTATTTGAATATGTATTAAAACCTATTTTTAATAAAATGAATGTTACAAATAATCTAATTATGAACTATATGTCAAAGTTTTATTTATCTGGTATAACAGCAATTGTAAATGAGTGGATTAATCGTGATTGTCAAGATGATATTTTATTTGTTGTAGAGATAATCATTACGTGTATACCACAACAAACAAAATAATACAAAAAATCTATCGTCTTCTTCCAAGTTAAATACATCAAAAAAAGGTCTTAGAAGAAATGCATATATGGACTAAATTCATATTGTGCACTTTCTAAGACCTGATTTTCTTTAAAAACACCTAGACGTTGGGTATCGAACTTTCTAAAAAGCAGATTGACACATTGTATCAATCTGGTTCTTTTAACATGGCAAAGAGTACCATTTTGATACAATTTGCAAATGCAAGCGGATGCACATAGACTATAAGCAAACAAAAAACCACCAAAGTTATAAATTTTCATTTTAACCTATAATAACAAGTAGATTTGCCACTTCCCTCTCGCTTCAGTTCGCCTAACTCTATAAGTTTCTTTAAAGAACCTTCAATACTACTTATACTAAGAGACGGGCATTGTTCTCTAATATCTTGCTTTTTAAATCGACCAATTTTATTCATCGATGCACGTCTTACTATTTCTATTGCAGGCAGTTTTGTTTCAACAAGAGCAAATCTCTCATCAAAATCCTTATAGGCTGACAAAATTGTTCCAAGTAAATATTTGATAAACGGAACCACATCTTCTTTGCCTTCACGCCAACCAAATTGCGATTGATTCAAAGAATTATAATACAAATCCTTGTTTTTGGCTATTTTTGCTTCTAGTGATATATACTTACCTACATAAAAGTCACTACGATATAGAAGTAACGTTGTTAACAATCTACTCATTCTTCCATTTCCATCATTAAATGGATGAATACATAAGAAATCATGAATAAAAATAGGTATTGCTATCAATGGTTCAACTTCCATATTTCCTATAATTCTATTGTATTCATTACAAATGCTTTCTAGTGCTGTTGGTGTTTCAAATGGATCCAAAGGTGTGAATAATACTTCAACCCTACCGTCAGGATAAGTGGCACTAATATAATTTTGAACACTTTTTGTTCGCCCAGCCATGGGATTATTAAGATGACCATATAAAATTTTATGGAGTTGAAGTATATAATTTACTGTAATCGGAATAGCATCAAAACTTTCATGTATAATTGAAAGAACATCACGATATCCGGCAATCTCTTGTTCATCTCTATTTCTTGGTGTGGTTTTATCTTCAACTAACTGTTTTATTCTTGTATTCGTAGTGACAATGCCTTCAATTGCATTTGATGCTTCTGTACTTTGTATTTTTGCAATTTCAACCAACTTTTCTAATTCTTCTGGTCTTTGTTTCAAATACATTTCTTGCTTTCCCGCTTCCTTATATATGGCTGCGATTAAGCTAAGGAGATCACTATCCCATTTTAAATTTTTAATTTTAGAATAATTAAAATCTCTCATATAATCACCTCTAAAGTTTCCCTTAAATTATACTAATAAATAAGCGAAAAATCAAGAAATGCGAGATACTTTTCCTTAAAAATGTAGTTGAATTAAGGGAAAGCGTAAAGATATTGACAAAAAAATACTTTAATTGATAATGCTGTGTTATTATTTTATAATGTTTATTAAAATTTAAACTTAAAAAACTTAGATTTTCAAAATTCAACTTCAATAATACCCTTTCGTCCCTTATCAGCGTCTTTCGTCCTCTATCGTCTCCACCATGATTTAAGGCATCAAAAAAAAGGCCCTAGAAAAATGCAACTTCTGCACTTTCTAAGACCTATTTTTCTTTAAAACCACATAGACGTTGAGAGTCGAACTCTATAAAAAACAGACTGACACATTGTATCAATCTGGTTCTTTCAACATGGTGCCCTCCACGGGATTTGAACCCGCACTCGTGAGAACTAGATCCTAAGTCTAGCGCGTCTGCCAGTTCCGCCAAGAGGGCAATTTATTTGAACATTTTGATTTTAGCAAAGACCTGATAAATTGCCAAGTCTTCATCGTTTAAAACTTAAAATTTAAAGTTGGTGTCCCAGATAGGATTCGAACCTACGACCAACGGCTTCGGAAACCGGTACTCTATCCAGCTGAGCTACTGGGACATAATGCGCTTTGATTTTATCATAGACTTTATTTTATAACAATATTTTAATATTCAGGAAAATGAAATAAGCATTTACTTATTGCTCATTATTTTTAAATTTATAATAGTTTAATTTATCTACTGGCAATATTTTTTTCATTTAATTTAAAAAACTTACAATTTATAAAATATGTATGTGGTTGTCTAAATATTTATTTTTTTATATATTTTAGTTTATTACAAATTTTTAGCTATTTGTTTTGCTTGTTCAATAGCTTTATTTAATCTTACTTCAACTTCATCAGGATGCACATCAAGTCCAAATGTCGAAACCATTTCAAATTCATCTATACCATAGAATAATCTAATAGCATTTAAATATGGAGCACCTTGTTCCATTACACTTCCATCTTCAATATCCATACCTCTTGTAGTAAGAAAAATGAATTTACTGGCCTTACAATTACCAACTATGTTTCCATCTTCACTACTTTTAAATGTAAGACCCTCAACTGTAATGTTTTCAAAATATACTTTAAGTTTTGATGGAAAACTCATATCCCAAAAAGGTGCAGCAACTACTACGATATCAACTTGAGCAAATTGTTTTGCTAAATCAAACATCTTATCATCTAAATTGCGAACTTCTAAAAGATTTTGCCGATGTTTGTACTCTTTACTTCCTATCGGAACTATATCAAGTTGATCAATAACAAGCTTATCAACCGAAAAATCACTTTTTTTATGTAATTCTTCAAAAAAAGCATCTGCAATAAGCTTTGTTCTAGAATCATTTTCTCTTATGCAACAATCAAGATATAATACTTTTTTCATTCTTCTACTCCTAAATAAACCATATAGTAGCGGATATGTTCTATTAATTTATTTTTAATAAATAATAGTTTATTATCCAATCCGACCTCATTTTCATAATTATTCACCAACATGAACTTGTCAAGCGTTTTCGTCGTCACGTCAAAATGTCTTGCTATCTATTCAAAAAAATGATAAAGTGTAAAAACAATGAGTTAAAGACAGTTCGTAACCATCCTGTCTATAAACAAAACTATGGAAAGGATGGGCGCAAATGCGCCCTTTTGTTTTTTTCCTCTCCATGCGGTAATTGGGAGGCATTTATGATAAAACAAGTAATTAAAAAAGAATGGCACGAATTCCAAGTGCTTATGAGAAATATCCCTAGTCTTGTCACCACGCTTTTTATCATGTCGGTTTTCGCTATGAATCTTCTGGCTAATAAGAGCATTGATATTCCATGGGATTGGCTAGCACTAGATTGTGGTATTATCGTTTCGTGGTTTGCTTTTTTCACAATGGATATTATCACTAAGCATTATGGTCCAAAAGCTGCGACACAAATAACGATTCTTGCAATTCTAATTAATCTCTTTTTCTGTTTGTTGCTATTTCTTGGAAGTATTATCCCCGGTATGTGGGGAGAATCATTTGTTGATGGAAATGAAAGTCTTATAAACAGCGCTTTAAATGCAACATTTGGCGGAACTTGGTATGTCGTTTTGGGTAGTACATTAGCATTCCTCGCCTCTGCAATTGTCAATAATTTTTCTAACTATGGTATCGGAAAACTATTCAAAAAACACCCCGATGGATTTGTCGCATATATTTTTAGAACTTATGTTTCAACAGCTCTCGGTCAATTCATCGATAACTTGACATTTGCACTTATAGTGAGCCATTTATTTTTTGGCTGGACATTATTACAATGCGTGACTTGTGCCCTTACTGGCATGATAGTAGAATTGTTATGTGAATTAATTTTTCTTTATCCCGGTTTTGCTATTACGCGACGTTGGAAGAAAAATAATGTCGGAAAAGAATACTTAAAATTAATTTCGGAGGTACCAGATGAAAGTACTGATAACAGGAACTAGTAAAGGCATTGGAAAGGCAATTGCGGAAAAATTTTTATCATGCGGTAATGAGGTTATCGGTTTTGATATACTTCCACCATCTATCATTAATCCACATTATTTACATATTCTGACCGATGTATTTTCTGGAGAACTTGTAGACATTGAAGGAGTTGAAATACTTATCAACAACGCCGGTGTTCAAGATTCAGGTCGTGACATCGACATTAATCTTAAAGGTACTATCCGCATAACTGAAAAATACGCTTTTCAAGACAAAATTAAAAGTATCCTATTTATTGCTTCTTCAAGCGCACGTACAGGCGCTGAATTTCCCGAATATGCGGCAAGTAAAGGCGGCATGGTTGCTTATATGAAAAATGTTGCTTTACGCGTTGCAAAATATGGCGCAATTTCTAATAGCATATCACCTGGAGGCGTGAAAACGTCTCTCAATAATCACGTGATGAATGATCCAAAACTTTGGAAAAGAATCATGAATGAGACACTTCTTTCCAAGTGGGCAGAATCAGAAGAAATCGCTGAATGGGCATATTTCATAACAGTAATCAATCGCTCCATGACTGCACAAGATATTCTTATCGATAATGGTGAAGATGCAAAAGCAAATTTTATTTGGTAAAATATACAAAACCTTCTCAAATATAAAACTTTAAAAATATCAAATACCTAAAAACAAAAAAACTTCAATACAAAGTGTATCAAAGTTTTATTTCTTGCATGGCGTCCCCGATAGGATTCGAACCTACGACCTGCGGTTTAGGAAACCGACGCTCTATCCGGCTGAGCTACGGAGACACTTTTGTATCAACAATTTTAACTTATAATTAATAATTTTTCAATTAAGCAAGCTATTAGAAATGATTATTGCCAATTTTATTCTTATCACTTTGTTAAATTCCATTTTATTGATATAATAAAACGGCTAAATTTATAAGATTATTATGAAACAAGGAGGCGGCTATGAAGAAACTTTTAATTGATAAAATAAAAGAATCGTTATGGTCCGTTTTACCTATAACTTGTATAGTTATTATACTGAATCTTACTCCTCTTACTAACCTTTCAATTCACGAATTAGTAGTATTCTTAATTTGTGTTGTCATGTTGATATTAGGAATCGCTTTATTTAACCTAGGTGCTGATTTAGCTATGCAACCGATGGGAGAACAAGTCGGCTCTTCTTTGATGAAGACAAAAAAATTAAAAATTATCTTACTTGTATGCTTTGTAATTGGTGTATTGATTACTATCGCGGAACCCGATTTATCAGTTCTTGCTTCTCAAGTTGAAGGTGCTATAAATGGTATTGCATTAACAATTTCCATCGGTGTGGGTGTCGGATTATTTTTATTGTTTGCAATTTTAAAAATCATTTTTAAAAAGGATTTATCTTTAATGCTAATGTTTTTCTATATGGCATTGTTTGCACTTGTTTCATTATTGTTTTTAAATGATAATGGAAACTTTTTAGCACTATCTTTTGATTCAGGCGGTGTTACGACAGGGCCAATCACTGTACCATTTATAATGGCACTCGGTGTTGGTATTGCCGCAACTATCGGTGGTCGCAATTCTTCAGAAAATAGTTTCGGTCTTATCGCTTTATGCTCAGTAGGCCCAATCTTAGCGATTTTAATACTTGGTCTTTTTGTAAATAAAGATATACCTTATACCGTTCCAAACTATCAAATATCTGAAAATATCATAGAAGTATTTACTTACACTTTTTTAGAAGAAATGAAAGATGTCGGATTATCATTAGGATTAATAGTTATTTTCTTTCTAGTAATTCAATTTATTTATTTAAAACTGCCCATGAAGAAATTAATTCAAATCGGTATTGGTATTATTTACACTTTTGTCGGCTTAGTATTATTTCTAACTGCCGCTATTGTCGGATTCTTACCCATCGGTTTTAAGATGGGACAAGAGATAGCTTCCAATAGTGAAACTTTAATCATTATACTTGGATTTATATTAGGTTTTGTGGTCGTATTAGCCGAACCTGCCGTTCATGTTTTAAATAAACAAGTAGAAGAAATAACTAATGGTGGTGTCACTAAAAGATCAATGCTTATCGCTTTATCTGTAGGTGTTGGAATCTCGATTGGATTATCGATGATAAGAATTGTCTATGATTTTTCAATTCTATACTTTTTAATACCTGGATATCTTATTTCTTTAGGTTTGTCATTCTTTGTTCCTCATCTTTATACCGCGATTGCTTTTGACTCAGGCGGTGTTGCTTCCGGTCCATTAACTTCTAGTTTCATTCTTCCTTTTGCAATCGGTGCATGTTTGATAATACAAAACGAACAAAAAGTAATGACAGATGCTTTTGGTATTGTTGCAATGGTGGCAATGACTCCTCTTATTACCATTCAATTTCTAGGTTTTAGGGCAATTATTGCAAAAAGGATTCATGAAAAACACATGATGAAACAGATCATTGCAAGCGATGATGAACAAATCATCAATTTTGAATGAGGTACTATTTATGGATACATCGAAAAGAAGATTGTTAAGTCCTAAAAAAGAAAAAATATCCACTAAGAAAAACGGATTAACAGCTCCTAAAAAATTATTGATATTAATCACTATCGTAGAACGTAATAAAGCTGAATATTATCTCGATTTAATTGAGGGCTTTGAAGTAAATCTTCAAACCGTAATATTTGGAAAAGGTACCGCACCAAGCGAAGTACAACAATATCTTGGTTTAGCTAGTCACAATAAAGCGATTATTATCAGTATTATAAAAGAAGAATGCTTGAAAAAGTGTCTGATAACTTTAGAAGAAAAATTCAAGATTCTAAAACATGGTAAAGGTATCGCTTATACCATTCCGATTGATACTACAATCGGTGTATTAATCTATCGTTTCTTAAGTAACGATATCGAGCATTAAGAAAGGAGTATCGATATGGAAACAAATTTCGAAAGTATATTTTGTATAGTAAATGCAGGATTCTCTGATGCTGTAATGGATGCAGCACGTGAATGTGGTGCTAAAGGTGGAACAGTTCTTAATGCCCGTGGTACTACTAGCCTGGAAGCACAAAAAGTTTTCGGTATCAGTATTCAGCCAGAAAAAGAAATCGTGATGATTTTAGTCCCTACCGAAATTAAGGAACAAATTTTACACACTCTCTATCAAGCTGTCGGACTTAAGACACCAGGACAGGGTATCGCATTTTCTTTACCAGTCACTAATGTTATCGGAATTAATGAAAATGCGAAAAAAGAAACAAATTCATAATTATTTTGTAACCAACACTAACAATATAAAATCTTATTTATAATCTGAATTAGAAGTATTATATTTCAGTCAATTTTTCCACACGCATATGAAGCTCATATTTTTTTCTTAAATTAGCTATCTCTTTCATCATCTAGACTTGTGATGTAAATCTATTGATCTTTCCCTTCCAGTGGAAAATAATATTCATACCTTTCATTCCGACTTCAGATCGTATTTTTTCAACTATTCCTTTTTGCACCATTTCTTCAGCAAATTTTTTAGCATTACTATTCTTGCCAGTATAATAAATATGAACAATTAAACTCATTTAAAAACTCACTTGTAGATAACCATATCTTGAATATTTTTTCTTTTTAAATGAAGTGGAGATGAAGTGCAATCGTCTGCTTTATAACCTAATGGTATCAAACATATCGGTTCAATATTCATTTCCAGATCAAATTCTTTTTTTATAATATCTTTATCAAACATTTCTATCCAAATATTATCTACACCTAAATTTGTTGCCTCTAACATCATGTGCGTGGCTACTATGCACGCATCCATTTCGTAAGTAGAATAACCATCTTTTTTCCAAGCGATATCTTTATTGCTAGATACAATTAAGCAAACAGGTGCGTTATATCTACATGGACTTGCTTTATCAATTTTTGCCAATCCTTCTTTAGATTGAACAACATAAATCTTTTGTGGTTGATAATTTTTTGCTGTAGGAGCTAAATTACCCGCTTGTAAAATCTTTATGATTAAGTCATCACTTATTTTTTCATCTTTAAATTTTCTAGCAGAAAATCTCTCTCTTATAACTTTTTCAAAATCTATTTTTGATTTCTCCTTTTTATTTCAATTTGCAATACTCATCATCATTTACAGGTTCTAGCCATTCATTCTGAGTGTCTTCACCCGGTACTTCTATTGCTAAATGAGAAAACCAACTATCATTTGATGCACCATGCCAATGTTTAACTCCTTCAGGAATATTTACTATGTCACCCGGTTTAAGCTCAATTGCTTCTTTACCAAATTCTTGATAATAACCTCTACCACCAATGCAAATAAGAATTTGACCTCCGCCTTTTTTTGCATGATGAATATGCCAATTGTTTCTACATTTTGGTTCAAATGTAACATTGTAAATACCAATTTGATTTATAGATATTGGAGCGAGATAACTTTGACCAATAAAATATTCTTTGAATGCATCGTTTTTATCTCCTATAGGAAACATAATGGTATTTTGATATACATCTTTTTCGTTATTTTCTCTATTTTTTTCGTTCCATACATTTTGAGCAAGTCTAAAAACTGCCCAAGCTTTTGGCCAACCTACATAAAAGCCACAATGCGTGATAATAGCGGCAATTTCTTTTTTACTAACACCATTTACTTTAGCATTTTGCAAATGGTAAATAAGTGAACTATCAGTAATACCTGATGACATAAGCGCTACGATAGTAATTACGCTCCTAGTTTTTAAATCAATATCTTGATTATTCCAATTTTCACCAAATAAAATATCATCATTAAAATGTGCAAAGTCTGGTGAAAAATCTCCAAGTTGTTTTTTTCCTGCATCTTGTGTTATTTTTTTCATAATTTGCTCTCCTCTTTCTGTTGTTTTTTTGTTTATGAAATATCTTTGTATCTATATGAAGTATTTATTTTATTTCCACATTTGAAATAATCGACATTTTTTGAGCTAAATGCTTTATAACTTGCAAGGTCTCTTCAGCATTATTAATCTCTTTATAAACTTCTTTTTCTCTAGAATACAGGTCTTTTAGAATTGTATTAGCGTATTCTTTTCCGGTTTTTGTTAGAGAAATATTTAACTCTCTACGCTTACCTTTTATTTGAGATAAATGAATATATCCATTATCTTCTAATTCTTTAATTAAAGTGTTTGCTGTACTTCTCGGAATAGACCACTCATCACAAATTTGTTTTTGACTATGTATCTTTCCGTCGTTTAACGCATAAAGAATCCACAAAAGATTCGGCGATTTAAGTGACGCTCTTGATCCATATTTTTCATAAACGCCATCTATCTGATATATTAGTTTTCCGAGTTCGTAAAAAAATTCATGTTCATTCATAAATCTACCTTTCAAAAATTCTATGTCGGATTTTATTATAATCCTATTTCGGATTTTTGTAAATATCAACATAGTCAAAAATCGCTTTTAGATAATGAATCATATATCAGAATAAAGTTACAAGAAAGCCAAAATCCGTTTACCGAAAGTATCTTTAAGAGTGTGGCCTTAAAAATAAAATTGAATATATTGCTATAAAAAAAGGGGATGTTGAAAAACCTAAATTAAAAAAATAGGGATAATCAACATCCCTTTTTTAGTGAAAAAAAGAC
>CANQEO010000010.1 GCA_947595215.1 uncultured Bacilli bacterium | reverse complement strand
TTTATATCTTATTAAATTAAAAACTTGGATGCTAGTCCAAGTTCTTATCGATTGTTAAATCGATTTTGTTCTTTTTTCAATAATTTTTTAATATTGTCGTTTAAAATATTCTTAAATTCGCCAAAAGATAGATATTATAGGTTATAATTTAAATGATATGAGGAATTTATATGGAAAGTTTGAAAGAATTGTATAAGATTGGTCGTGGTCCTTCTTCTTCACATACTATCGGTCCCGAAAGAGCAGCAAAAATTATGATGCATCGTTATCGTGAGGCAGATTTTTTTAAAGTAGAATTATTGGGATCTTTAGCGTTTACTGGTCGAGGACATCGTACCGATTATGTGCTAACAAAAACTTTTCAAGTACCATGCCAAATAATATTTAATGAAAGTTTAGATTCTTTAAAACATCCCAATACATTAAAAATTCATGCATATAAACAAAATAGCCTTATCGGTTCATTAACATTTTATAGTATCGGAGGTGGAAGTCTTGAAATAGAAGGCGAACCAAAGAAACAAGTTGCCGATATTTATCATGAAAAAAACATGAAAGAAATTGTGTCATGGTGTAAAAAAAACAATGCTAATTTTGCGGATTATGTTTTTGAAAAAGAAGAAGATATTAAAGAGTATTTAAAAAAAGTTTATACGAGTATGAATCATACTATTGATAAAGGTTTATCAAAAGACGGATTCTTACCAGGAAAACTTCATATTCAACGAAAAGCAAAAGATCTTTATAATTCTATCGATAAAGAAACTAAAGAAAATGATTTAAAATTAATTGCAAGTTATGTGTTGGCAACAGCGGAACAAAATGCTTCAGGGGGAATTGTGGTAACCGCACCTACATGTGGAGCAAGTGGGGTACTTCCTGCTATATTAAGATATTCGCAAGAAAAATATCATTTTTCTGATGAAAAAATTATTGAAGCATTAGCGGTAGCAGGTGTTTTTGGAAATGTTGTAAAACATAATGCTTCAATTTCAGGCGCAGAATGTGGATGTCAAGCTGAATTAGGTACTGCTTGTGTTATGGGAGCGACTGCTTTATCCCATCTTTTTGAATATTCGTTAGATCAAATTGAATATGCCGGAGAGATGGCTTTAGAGCACCATCTAGGTTTGACATGTGATCCGATTGATGGAATGGTTCAAATACCATGTATTGAAAGAAATGTAGTAATTGCCCTTCGTGTTTTTAATATTGTAGAACTTGCAAAATTATTTACTAATTCTCGAAAAATCTCGTTTGATATGGTTGTTGAAACAATGAAGGAGACAGGGAAAGACTTAAATTATAAATATCGTGAAACTAGTGAAGGCGGTTTGGCAAGATTAAAAGACCAAATCGATAATAAATAATTATCGATATAAGATAAACAATGATATAATTCATTTTACGGAGTAATACTAATGTTTAAACTTTATCGTAAATATTTAAGATTTTATAAAAAAGAAGTCGTTCTAGGACCACTTTTTAAATTAATTGAAGCGGTTTTTGAATTAATTGTCCCATTAGTATTAGCATACATTATTGATAATGGTATTAAAAAGAATAATACAAATACTATTTGGAAGATGGGTGGCATTTTGGTCCTTTTAGCTGTTGTCGGCTTACTTTCTACCTTAGTTTGTCAATATTTTGCTTCCAAAGTGGCTAGTAAAATTGGAACGAGATTGCGCGGAGATTTATATCGCCATGTAAACTTTTTGTCTAATAAAGAATTAGATGAGATAGGTGCTTCCAGTTTGCAAACGCGTTTAATTAATGATACAACACAAGTACAAAACTCAATTGCAATGCTAATAAGATTAGCGATAAGAGCTCCTTTTATTGTAATAGGAGCCACTATCATGGCGTTTACGATCAGTCCGTTATTAGCGATTATCTTTGTTGTCAGTGCGATTTTAATCGGTCTTATTATATATTTTGTTTCTAAATTATCGTTGCCTCATAATAAAAAAGTTCAACACCAATTAGACGAACTGACTACAATAACTGATGAAAATATCAGAGGTGCCCGTGTTGTAAGAGCATTTTCTAAACAACGATATGAGCAAAGAAGATTTTGTGAAAAATCTGACGAGATACAAAAAACTTCTACTTTATTAGCAAAAGTGTCTTCTTGTTTGAACCCATTTACGGGCGTTGTGGTTAATTTGGCGATTATCTTATTAATTTATTTTGGTATGTTCCAAGTCGATGAATCGTTTATATCTCAAGGTGAATTAATGGCTCTTGTAAATTATATGACTCAAATTTCAATAGCTATTGTAGTTGTTGCAAATCTTGTGGTTTTATTTACTAAAGCTAGTGCCTCTTCAAAAAGAATTAATGAAGTATTTGAAAAAGAATCAACACTAATAAATGGAAATGAAAAAGTTGATAAGGGTCCTTTAGAAGTTGAATTTAAAAATGTTTGTTTTAAATATAGTAAAGGCGCGAATAATGCGATTAATAATATAAATTTTAAATTAAATAAAGGAAAATCGTTAGGTATCATCGGAGGTACTGGAAGTGGGAAATCAACATTGATTAATCTTATTGATCGCTTTTATGATGTTACAGAGGGAACAATTCTTATAAATGGTAAAGAATTATCTAAGTATGATTTAAAAAGTCTTCGTGATTCAATTGCAATTGTCCATCAAAAATCTACATTATTTTCTGGAACAGTTTCTTCCAACTTAAATTGGGGTAATAAGGACGCAAAAATAGAAGATTATAGAAAGGCGCTTCAAGACGCTCAAGCCCTTGATTTTGTTATGTCAAAGAATAATGGAATAGATGCTGAAGTAGTTCAAGAAGGAAGAAATTTTTCTGGTGGACAAAAACAGCGTTTATCCATCGCTAGAGCCTTAATTAAAAGTGTCGGATTATTGATTTTAGATGATTCTACTTCAGCTTTAGATTACAAGACAGAAGCAGACTTAAAAAAGACACTATTTAAAGAATATCAAGATGTTTCACTCATCATGATTTCTCAAAGAATTTCAACTGTTAAAAATCTCGATTCAATTTTAGTTCTTGATGAAGGTTATCTAGTTGGATGCGGTAAACACGAAGAATTATATAAAACATGTAAAGTGTATCGAGAAATTGCTGATTCACAACTTTCTAAAAGGGAGGTGAACGGCGATGAATAAAGGTATTTTAAAACGAATTTTATCTTATATAAAACCATATCGCATTTGGTTATATGTTTCTTTAATATCAGCACTGATATATGTTTTTACTACGCTTTATATTCCTATTTTAACTGGTGATGCAATTAATCTTATTGTAGGATCACATCTAGTTGATTTCAAAAAAGTGACGATAAAGATTTTATTTATTGTGGGACTTTTTATTCTCGGCTCAATTTTTCAATGGATTATGGCTTATGGCGCAAATACTTTAAGTTATCAGACTGTTAAAGATATTAGGAAACAAACTATAAATAAAATACTAAATGTCGAACTTCGTTATCTTGATAAAATATCTCCTGGAGATATTATCACTCGAGTTATCAGTGATGTAGATCAAGTAAGCGATGGACTTATTCAATGTTTTCAACAATTTTTAACCGGTATTGTGACGATTATCGGTACTTTAATATTAATGTTTATTATTTGTTGGCCAATCGCAATCGCTGTTGTAGTGTTGACTCCTTTAAGTATGTTTGTTGCTTCTTTTATTGCTAAATCATCTGCCAAATCGTTTAAGGAACAATCTATAAAACGCGGTGATTTGGGTTCATTCTCTAATGAATACGTGTCAAATCAAAAGATAGTTATATCTTATAATCAGCAAAAAGAAGCAATAAAAAAATTCGATGAAATCAACGAAGAATTAGGAAAATACACATTTAAAGCTCAACTATTTGGGGCTTTAGCTAATCCCTCAACAAGATTCGTAAATGCGATTATTTACGCAGTTTTAGCCGTCGGTGGAGCTTTATTAGTTCTTAATAAAGATTTCAATCTTAGTATTGGATCCCTTTATTCTTTCTTAACATATGCTTCACATTACACAAAGCCATTTAATGAAATATCCGGAGTTATCGCCGAACTTCAAAATTCATTCGCATCCGCAAAAAGAATATTTGCTTTTTTGGATCAAGAAGAGCAGGCAAGTGATAAAGATAATTTAAAAATAGAAGATGTAAAAGGATTAGTAAGGTTAGAAGATGTAAGTTTTTCCTATGAACAAAATCAAAAGTTAATAGAACATTTAAGTTTTAGAGCAAAACCTGGAGCTTCTGTTGCAATAGTAGGACCTACTGGATGTGGTAAAACTACTTTAATAAATTTGCTCATGCGCTTTTACGATCCAAATGAGGGTGCGATAAAACTTGAAAATTACGATATCAGAGACTTAACGCGCGATTCATTAAGAGAATCATATGGAATGGTACTACAAGATACGTGGATTTTTCAGGGTACTATTAAAGAGAATATCGCTTATGGAAGCGAGAATCCAAGCGAAGAAGAAATCATTGAAGCTGCCAAAAGAGCGAAAGTGCATAACTTTGTAATGAGAATGGAAAATGGATATGATACCATTGTGGGCGGAAGCAATGATCTTTCAGAAGGTCAAAGGCAATTGTTATGTATCGCGCGCTTGATGTTAAGAAAACCACAAATTCTTATTCTCGATGAAGCAACATCATCTTTAGATACGCGAACAGAATTAATCATTCAACAAAATTTTAGAGAGTTAATTAAGGGAAAAACATCGTTTATTATCGCTCATCGTTTATCAACGATTACAGAAGCTGATATCATCTTAGTTATGAAAGATGGCAATGTTATTGAACAAGGAACGCATGATGAATTATTAAATAAACGAGGATTTTACTACGAATTATATAATGCACAATTTGCAAATGATTAGAAAGGAGTAACTTATGAGAGATCCAAGAAATGATAACTTCTATATGCCTGGCGAATTCGAACTACACGAAAAAACTTATATGCTTTTTCCTTTTCGTAAAGATGTTTGGCGATTAAATGCAAAACCAGCCCGTATTGTATTTAAAGAAATTGTTTCATCGATTGCTAAATATGAAAAGGTTGTAGTCGGAGTTAGAAAAAAAGATTTTAATGAAGCTACTTCTCTTCTTTCTCAGCCAAATGTAGAACTCTATGTTATGGAATATGATGATTGTTGGATGCGTGATGTCGGACCGACTTTTGTTATCAATGATGAAGGGGATATTCGTGGTGTTGACTGGAAGTTCAATGCGTGGGGTGGAGACTTTGATGGACTTTACGATTATTATGAAAATGATGATAAAGTTGCTAAAGTCATTTTAGAAAAAGAGAAGCTGAAAAGATATCGTTTAGATGATTTTGTTTTAGAAGGTGGCTCTATTCATGTTGATGGGGAAGGAACTGCGCTCGTGACAGAAGCATGTTTATTATCAAAAGGTAGGAATCCTCATCTTTCAAAAGAGGAAATAGAAAATAGATTAAAAGCTTATCTTAACATTGAAAAAATAATCTGGTTACCTAGAGGTATATATCTTGATGAAACTAATGAACATATTGATAATGTTGCATGTTTTATAAAACCAGGCGAGATTTTGCTGGCGTATCAAGAAGATAAAAATGATCCTCAGCATGAACTATCAAAAGCAAGTTATGAGGCTTTGCTTAATCAAAAAGACGCTAAAGGACGTTTAATTAAAATTCATAAAATGGTTATGCCTTCTCCGAAATATATATCGAAAGAAGAGGCGATGACTTTGGAAGTTAATGAAGCAAGTTTAAATCGTTTAGAAGGTATGCGTTTAGCAGCTTCTTATGTTAACTTTTATATCATTAACAATGCTATTATCATGCCAGGATTTAATGATCCAAATGATGTCAAGGCTAAAGAAATTTTAGAGAAACTCTTTCCAGATCGAGAAGTTATACAAGTCAACACGAGAGAGATATTAATAGGAGGAGGTAATATTCATTGCCTTACTCAACAAATGCCAAGGAGGAGAATCAAATGAGAAAAGTAAAAGTAGCAGCTACTCAAATGTCGGTCACATGGGACATTGAAAATAATATCAAAAAGGCTGAATCTCTAGTTCGTAAAGCAGCTCAAAGAGGCGCAAACATCATTTTGCTTCAAGAATTATTTGAAACACCATATTTCTGTCAAAAAGAAAAGTATGAATATTTTAAATTAGCAACAACGGTAGAAACTAATAAAGCTATCTCTCATTTTAAAAAAATTGCTAAAGAATTAAAGGTGGTTCTTCCAATTTCTTTCTTTGAGCGCGCTAATAATGTTTTTTATAATTCAATTGCAGTAATTGATGCTGATGGAGAAGTAAAAGGAGTTTATCGTAAAACTCATATTCCAACCGGAGAGTGCTATGAAGAAAAATTCTATTTTACTCCAGGTGATACAGGCTTTATGGTTTTTGACACAAAATACGCCAAACTTGGAATCGGTATATGCTGGGATCAATGGTTTCCAGAAACAGCGCGTTCATTAGCTCTTTTAGGAGCGGAACTTTTGCTGTATCCAACTGCTATTGGAAGTGAACCAACTTTACAAATAGATACAAAAATGCATTGGCAAAATACAATGAAAGGACATGCAGCTGCCAATATTATACCTCTTATAGCCTCTAATCGGGTCGGAACAGAAAAAGATGAAAATTCTTCAATGACATTCTATGGTTCTTCTTTCATTGCTGATGAGACTGGAGAATTATGTGGAGAATTAAATCGCGAAGAAGAAAATATATTAGTTTCAGAGTTCAATCTCGATGAAATCGCTAAGAGAAGATACTCCTGGGGTGTATTCCGTGATCGTCGGCCAGAAATGTATAATGTTTTACTTAAAAAATAGGAGGATTAATATGGATGATTTAAAATTAGTAGATGAAGAAGTATTTCAAGCTATTGCTCTTGAAAAAAAACGTCAAATTGAACATCTTGAATTAATTGCATCAGAAAATTACGTATCAAAAGGGGTACTAGAAGCACAGGGTTCTATTATGACTAATAAGTATGCTGAAGGTTATCCAAATAAAAGATATTATGGTGGCTGTGAATACGTTGATATAGTTGAAGAGTTAGCGGTTGAAAGATTAAAAAAATTATTTAATTGTAAATTTGCTAATGTGCAACCACATTCTGGCTCCCAAGCTAATATGGCCGCGATTCGTTCTTTAATTAATCTCCATGATCGAATATTAGGAATGAGTTTAGATGGTGGCGGTCATTTAACCCATGGATATAAATTATCTTTCTCGGGACAAGATTATGAAAGTTATTCTTATGGAATTAATGGCGAGACTGAAATGATTGACTATGATGAAATCGAAAAAATTGCAACAGAAGTTAAACCTAAGTTAATTATCGCGGGCGCTTCAGCATATCCACGGAAAATAGATTTTAAAAAATTTCGCGAAATAGCTGATAAAGTAGGAGCATATTTACTAGTTGATATGGCTCATATCGCTGGTTTAGTGGCCGCAGGACTTCATCAAAATCCGTGTGAATATGCTCATGTAGTTACCTCTACGACTCATAAAACTTTACGCGGTCCACGCGGAGGAATCATTTTAACAAATGATGAAGAACTTGCGCAAAAGATAAATAAAATAGTTTTCCCAGGAACACAAGGTGGTCCTTTAATGCACATTATCGCCGCAAAAGCGGTAGCCTTTAAAGAAGCTTTAGAACCCTCATTTGTCGAATATCAAAAACAGGTTATCAAAAACGCGAAGACGTTAGCGGAAGAATTGAAAAAATTAGGTTATCATATCGTAAGCGGTGGTACTGATAACCATTTGCTTTTAGTAGATGTAAAAGGAAGTGCGGGTATAACAGGAAAGTCCGCTGAAAGTTTGCTTCATAGTGTGAACATTACTTGTAATAAAAACACGATTCCTAATGATAGTGAAAAACCATTCATCGCAAGCGGGATTCGTTTAGGAACACCGGCTTTAACTACTAGAGGCATGAAAGAAATTGAAATGATTAAAATTGCTCATTTAATTGATTTAGCTCTGAAAAATCCATCTAATGCTAAAATATTAAGACAGGTTAAGGAAGAAGTACTATCTTTAACCGAAAAGTTTCTGTTAAATTATTAATTAAGACTTTTTATGATCTAGATAGTTGGTTATCAAGAGTTTTTGATATGGAGAATATTCTTTTAATTCGTAATAAATATTTCCGTCTTCATCAAGGCTTACATCAACATCCATATTATCATCATAAGCACTAGTGCCTTCACGTTGACCATTTAGTTGCAAATAAATATTATTAAAGAAATCGCTGAAATCATCTAATAGTCTATTTTCTTCCCAAAAAACATTATTTGCCTTCCAATCAATTTTAATTTTTTCATCTATCCGAGAAGTTAAATCAAGATAATAATCGTGATCTATAAAATTTACTAAATAAAGAATAGAAGTAAAAGCTCGTGAATAAGCGGAATATTGTAAATAAATATCATCGCTGTTTAAAGTAATATAAAGCGCTATTAAATTCGCATCATCTTCTCTTGCAACCCCTTTTGCATGTGCGAATTCATGAGCATAGGTAAAAGGAATATCAAACGTTGGAATATCTTTATTGATATTAGTTTCAGCGGTTGGAGCAAAGAATATGCCGGTTATATGCATCTGCGAAAGAATCCAGGAACTAAAAACTTCTTTAGCAGTTGGATCATAATTTATAAAATAATCAGAATCTAATTTATGATATTCTTCATTAATGATTTTACTTAATTCGAGTCTATCATATTTATTTATGCATTCATTATTGGCATTACGAGTCACTTGATTGGCGATGCTATTAAAACGATTTAGATGATATTCGGCCATCATCTTTATTTCGTCATTTGAGATTGTTTCTTGGTAAAGATTTAAAGGTAGTTCGTTTCTACCATATCCAATACTACCAGTTACAGTATAAATAAGCGCAATAAATATGATAAAACTAAATGTTGATAATGCTTTGTTTAATGCTTTTATCCACCTAAATTGAACAATTTTTACAATAAGAATAATAATTGAATAAAGCATAATTAAAATAAATATAAAGACAAGTAATTCATAAAGCGAAAAAGGAATAGCAGACATCACATTTCCGATAAAGGGTAAATAGAAATTTCCAAATGAAGTCGTATACCATTCACTAAAAACACTGTTTGAGCGGAGTGCTGAAAAAACTACAATTAGTATCAACATCAAACTAATACCTATAATTTTTGAGAGTATAGAAAATATTTTCATAATATCACCCAAATTATTATACCATTTTTGTTCGGAAAACATTAGAATTTAATCATAAGGAGTATATTTATGAAAAAAATATTTAAAGAATTTAAAGAATTCATCAGTCGCGGTAATGTCGTCGATATGGCAGTTGGTGTCATCATCGGTGGCGCTTTCGGCAAAATTGTCACTTCATTAGTAAATGATATCATTATGCCACTTATTGCATTAATTGCTAATGAATCTGACATCGCAGGACTTGGCGTTGTTTTAAACGGAGTCGATAAGTATGTCACAAATGAAGCGGGAGATTTAGTTTTAAATGAAGCAGCGATTATCTTATCATGGGGTAACTTATTGCAAGTAGTAATTGATTTCTTATTAATCGCAATTATCTTATTCATAATCATTAAAGTCGCAAACATCGTTCATCATCGCCTTCATAAAAAAGAAGAAGAGGCAGCGAAGAAGGCTGCTGAAGAAGCCGCTTTAAAGGCCGAAGAGGAGGCGAAACTTCCGACAAAGACTGAAGCGCTTTTAATGGAAATTAGAGATCTCTTAATTAAAAAAGAAAATTAATAAAATTGCAATTTAAAAGATCGCTAGTATGGCGATCTTTTTAGTTGAATAGATTAAAGAAATGAAGAGTATATCCAGATATAATCGCAGTTATAAGCAAAATGCCGATAGCAAGTAAACCATCTTTGATATGTTTTTTGGAACGAAACAAATAAAATATTCCAAAACCAGCATTTGTTATTAATCCAGCGATTAAAGATCCAAACGATAAACCATCAATCAAATATAATTCACTGATAATAACAGAAGAAGCACATGTTGGAATTAATCCGATAAATGAGGAAAACAAAGGTCCAAAGTCTTTATTGCTTTGCAAGAAGTTAATAATATTATCTTCTCCGACATAATATACTAAAATTCCAAATAGCAAGTTAATGACAAGAACGTACAAGAAAATTCTTAAAGTATGAATTAAAGGGTGGAGAAAATGTTTTTGAAAGAAATTCTCTTGAAGATATTCGTGGTTATGTTGATACTTAGTTTGATCATCGATAATTTCTGCTTTGTTTAATTTTCTATAAATTATTATGTTTATTATTAATCCGATTAAAAAGCCTAGCAGAAGTTTAATTACAAGGAGCGGAAGCACATATATAGCCTTTGCTCCGTTCGTTAGTAAAAGAGGTATTGATTCATCACTACAAGCTATGAAAACAGCAATAAGAGTGCCGAAAGAAATTTTATTATTGGAATAAAGATTTGCAGATACAACCGAAAATCCACATTGAGGAACTAATCCAGTCAAAGCACCGAGTAAAGGCGACATTTTATGATGCTTTTTTAATAGATTTTCAATTTTTTCTTCGAAAAAAGACACGACTAAATAAATCACAAAAGCGACGATAAATACCTTGAAACTATCTTGTAGGATTTCTAGAAATAAGTCACTCATCTTTTTTTCCTCGACTTTTGTTATTATATCGCGTTATTGATAAGAAATTGCAATATTTATTTTATTTGATACTTTAATTATCTTTTATTTTTGGCGATACTGATATTTCTCATTGAGAGAGGCGCAAATTTAATGTATAATATACATTACGTTAAGCAGAAAGGAATAAAAATTATGAATTTTTTAGATAAATTACTGCGTGTAGATAAAAGAGCGTTAAAAAAGATTGAAAAAAAGGCAAACCTTGTTCTTGCTTATGAAGAAGAAATGGCCGCTCTTTCAGATGAAGAATTAAAAGCTAAAACTGAAGAATTTAAAGATCGTGTTCAAAATAAAGGTGAATCACTCGATGATATTCTTCCAGAAGCTTTCGCTGTCTGTCGTGAAGCGGCAAAAAGGGTGAGAAATGAATTTCCATTCAAAGTTCAAGTTATGGGAGCTATCGTCCTCCACGAAGGCGATGTTGCCGAGATGAGAACCGGTGAAGGTAAAACTTTAACAGCCACCATGGCTGTCTATCTTAACGCGTTAAACGGTAAAGGTGTTCACGTCGTTACTGTTAACGAATACTTAGCGGCTCGTGACTGTGAAAATATGGGTAAAATCTATAACTTTTTAGGTTTAACTTGCGATGTAAACTTGCGTGAAAAAGATGTCGGTCAAAAACAAGCGGCATATAATGCTGACATCACTTATACCACCAACTCCGAATTAGGTTTTGACTATTTGAGAGATAACATGGCCTCAAGTGCTAAACAAAGAGTTTTAAGAGGCTTAAATTTTGCTATTGTTGATGAAGCTGACTCCATCTTGATTGATGAATCAAGAACTCCGCTTATCATTTCTGGTGGAGAACGTACCGCGCCATCATTATACACTTTTGCTGATCGCTTCTGTAAATCATTAAAGAAAGATCGCGATTTCACCATTGATATTAAAACTAAAACTTGTGCCCTAACCGATTCCGGAGTTGATGCGGCTGAAAAAGCTTTTGGTGTTAAAAATATCTATAACCCAGAATACACAGACTTAGTTCACCGTATTCACCAAGCTTTAAAAGCTAATTTCATCATGAAGAAAAATGTCGAATACATGGTTGCTGATGATGAAATTCACCTTATCGATCAATTCACCGGTCGTGTTTTAAAGGGCCGTGAATATTCAGATGGTTTACAACAAGCGATTCAAGCTAAAGAAAATGTTAAGATTAAATCGGAAACGATTACAATGGCGACAATTACTTATCAAAACTTCTTTAGAATTTATAATAAACTTGCTGGTATGACTGGTACTGCTAAAACAGAAGAAGAAGAATTTGAAAAGATTTATAACATGCACGTTACTTGTATTCCAACTAATATGCCTATTATTCGTTATGATGATACCGATTTAGTTTATGGTAATCGCGACGCTAAATTTAAGGCAATTGTGGAAGAAGTGAAAATGCGGCATGCGATCGGTCAACCGATACTTATTGGTACAACATCAGTTGAAATGTCTGAATTAGTACATGAACTTCTCGAAAAAGAAGGTTTACCACACGAAGTGTTAAATGCTAAGAACCATGAACGTGAAGCTCATATTATCGAAAAAGCCGGTGAAATGGGTGCAATTACATTAGCAACGAACATGGCTGGCCGTGGTACCGATATTAAACTTGGTGCGGGTGTTAAAGATATCAAATCAGACACTGTTAAATATCCGGCCGGTTTGTGTGTCATCGGTACAGAAAGACACGAATCACGTCGTATTGATAACCAATTACGTGGACGTTCCGGACGTCAAGGTGATCCGGGATATTCTCGTTTCTTCGTTTCCGTTCAAGATGAATTATTAATGAGATTTGGTTCTGATTTCTTGTTAAATGTCTTTGCTAAATTAGGTGATGAAGCATTAGATAATAAGATGGTTACTAATGCGATTACTTCCGCCCAAAAGAAGATTGAAGGACAAAACTTTGATACTCGTAAATCTTTGCTTGATTACGATGATGTTTTAAGACAACAAAGAGAAATCATGTACAAGAAGAGAGATAAGATTTTGTTCTCTGAAGAAATTCACGAATTAGTTAAAGAATTCTTTACGACCACGGGTGCATCACTTGTTAAACGTTCACTTGTTGCCGAAGGCAATGGTGATGAAATTATCGATCCAGAAGTTTTGAAAAAAAACCTTGAACCAAAATTCTTGCCAGAAGGTTCTTTCGATGCAACCGGATACGAAGATGCTCCTGTTGAAGAAGTTAAAGAAGAAATCGGTGATATCTTATTAGCTTTCTATCAACGCAAACGTGCAGAATGGCCAGAAGAAATCGCTAACCAAGTCGAAAGACAAGTTTCTTTGCGTTTTGTCGATCGCAACTGGACAGTGCATATTGACTCGATGGCCAAATTACGTGAAGGTATTCACTTAAGATCATATGCACATCAAAACCCGCTTCAAGATTATGTTAATGAAGGTTTTACGATGTTTGATCAAATGTCTGATACTATCGCTGAAGAAGTCGTATTTAATTTGTTAAATATCAAAGTTCACATTAAAACTCCAGAAGAGATTGAACAAGAAAGAATAGAAAGAGAAAAAGCGTTAGAAGCGCAAAAGGCAGAATCTGAAAAAAAGGCTGAAAACGGCGCAAATTAATTAAGAAAAGGATGTGATAAGATGCTGGAATTATTTGAGATTAAAAACATTCTCACCAAGTGTCAAAAGAGCATCAAAGAATTGAGTGATTCACTTTGACCTCGCTTCTTTAAGTAAGGAAGTCGCAGAAAAAGAAGCTTTGATGGCGGACGGCTCATTTTGGGATAACCAAAAAGAGGCTTTAGCTATCGTAGAAGAATTAAATGAAAGCAAAGATAAACTTAATTCGCTAAATGAATTAAATAAATATTTGAAAGAATTAAAAGAAACTTACGAATTGATAAAAGAATCATATGATGCTGATTTACATGAATACTTATCAGCATCTTTGAGCGTGTTAGAAAAAAACATTTCTGATTTTGAAATCACGATATTATTTTCAGGTCAATTCGATAAAGAAAATGCGATTTTAGAACTTCACCCGGGCGCTGGTGGAACTGAATCACAAGACTGGGCAGAAATGTTATATCGGATGTATATTCGTTTTGCAGAACGAAAGAATTTTAAAGTGCAAATGCTCGATTATCAAAATGGTGATGAAGCGGGTATTAAAAGTGTGTCGTTTATAATTAAAGGTAAGAATGCCTACGGATTGTTAAAATCAGAAAAAGGAGTTCATCGCTTGGTGAGAATTTCTCCTTTTGATGCTTCTGGAAGAAGACATACTTCATTTGCTTCAGTTGATGTGACCCCGGAAATTAAAGATACAGGTTCTATAGTGGTAGAAGAAAAAGATTTAAAGATCGATACATATCGTTCTTCGGGAGCCGGAGGACAAAACGTTAATAAAACCGAATCAGCAGTCAGAATAACTCACATCCCAACCGGGATTGTTGTCGCTTGCCAAAATGAACGGAGTCAAATTCAAAACCGTGAAATTGCGATGAACATTTTAAAAGCACGTCTTTTTCAACGTCAAGAACAAGAAAGAATGGAAGAGTTAAATAAACTTCGTGGTGAACAAAAGAACATTGAATGGGGATCGCAAATTCGTTCTTATGTATTTTGCCCATATACAATGGTAAAAGATCACCGTACTAATTTTGAAACTGGAGATGTTCAAGGAGTACTTGATGGTGGAATTGATGGTTTTATTGATAGTTTTTTGAAGATGGGAGTGGTTAATCATGAAACTGACTAAAAAAGAAGTTGCTAAACAAGTGTATCACGTTTTTTTAGTAATTTTTGGAAATATAATTTTGTCATTAGGAGTTGCTTTCTTTTTAGTTCCATATGACATTATTGTAGGTGGTGTCGCAAGTATCGGCATGATTCTAAATGAATTTTTTGGATTAGATATTAATATTACTGTAATTGTTTTAACGTGGTCTTTCTTTTTGTTGGGATGGATTTTTTTGGGGAAAAAGTTTGCGATACAAACAATTATCGCTACGATTGTTTATCCGCTTGCTTTGGCCTTATTTTTAAATGTGCGCGAAAGCATTCCTTTATTAAATATCAATCCCGATGCTCCTCTTACACCAATTCTAGCGGCTATATTTGGCGGTAGTTTATCAGGTATTGGTATTGCAATTAGCTTTTTAGGCGGGGGATCTACGGGTGGTGTAGATATTATCGCGTTAGTGATGCAAAAATATTTTAACTTTAAATGTTCAAAAGTTACCTTTATTGTCGATGCTCTAACTATTATGTTGGGTTTTTTTACCTATAATGATCTTTCGCTTATGATGATAGGTATTATCGGTGCCGTTTTATCAGCGATATTCGTCGATAAAATATTTATCGGTGGTAACTTTTATATTGCTTACATTATTTCGTCAAAATGGAAAGAAATTAATGATTTTATAATTAGTAAGATTGAAAGAGGTACTACTTTAATTGACTCTGTCGGGGGATATTCCGGCGAAGAAAAGAAAATGATTCAAGTGTCATTTTCCGCTAACGAATATATAATATTACAAGAAGCAATTTCTACTATAGATAATAAAGCGTTTATGACTGTCAGCAAAGCTTACGAAGTAAAAGGTGAAGGATTCAACCCATATATAAAACGAAAGAAATTACGTTTAGAGAAAAAATTATTAAAAGAAGGTGATCAAGATGGAAGAAGATAATCTGATCAAAGTTGAGAAAGTTAAAGAAGTAAAACGTGTCAGTATTTTTCTTGGTACTATGGCGACTATTTTTTCTTTAGGTGTTGGTATTCTCGTTGGTACCGTAATTGGAAAAAAGTCTACTGATATTGATGAAAATCTTAAAAAGTTTCTTGAAATGTACGAATTGATATATGAAGATTCTTTATATACTGTCGATAAAGAAGATCTTATAAATGGTGCAATCAATGGGATGTTAAGTGTTTTAAATGATCCGTATACTTTTTATACCTTAAATTCCGGAGAACAAAATCTTGGCACCAATGGGTATGGTTTAGGAATTACAAGAACACCTTATAACGGAAATTGTTTAATTACTCAAGTTATGGAAAATTCACCAGCTGCAAAAGCCGGTTTAAAAGAAAATGATATCATTTATAAAATCGCCTTTATCGATAATAATAGAGATATTGTTGATACTCGAATTTTAAATGAAGTCTCTTATACTGAATGGAATACAAAAATCTTTACTTATGAAGATGGAACAGAATTGAAAATATATTTTTATCGTAATGAAGAAGGCATTTTAAAAGAATATGAAACTTATTTAACTGTTACGACTTTTCAAAGCAACAACGTAACTTTCTCTAGCGAATTAACAGAAGATGGAAAAGTTGAAGCATACATAAAGATTCATTCATTCTTAGGATCAGGATATGGAGAAATTTCACCAGTTGATGAATTAAATGGTGCTTTAAATACGATTATTAATAAATATAGTAAGATAGATCATTTAATTTTTGATGTTCGTGAAAATGGTGGTGGTTATGTCAGTAATTTTGTTAACTGCATGGCTTATTTTGTCGAACAAAATACCACGGTTATGCGTTATCGTTATCGTGATGGTAGTATCCAAAATGTTACAACTAAAGATTGGAGCGCTATTAAAAAATATAGTGCAAATAAATACACAGTTATCGTAAACGAGAATTCTGCTTCAGCGGCAGAAAGTTTTGCGATGGCTGCAAAAGATTTGCTAGATGCTACAATTGTCGGTCAAGTAAGTTATGGAAAAGGAATCGCTCAAGGTTTAAAGTACTATGATGATGGAAGTGTATTAAGATATACTTTCGCAGAAGTTTTACCGCCGATAAGTGAATCTATTCACATGGTAGGTATTCAACCGGACATTGAAGTTGGTTATAAAAAAGAAGATAAATTGATTTATCGCGGATATGTTGAGGGTGTCGAAAATAATGATGAATTGGAACTGGAATTAAAGAATTTAGTGTTAAAACAAATCAATCTTGTGATGAATGAAAAATATAATTCGTTTAACGAAGCTATACGAAGTTTTAAGGATAAGTATGATTTAGGAGGGAATGATACTTTTGATAGGGTAACCGCCAATTATTTGCAAATGAAAGTTTACGATGTCTACCAAGACATCTCTATGGAGATATTAAATACCGCTAAAGGAGTTTAAAATGGAAGAACGGAAGTTTAAAATCGTTTCTAACTATCAACCTACCGGTGATCAACCAACTGCGATTAAAGAATTAGTGGAAGGATTGAATGAAGGTAAAAAATTTCAAGTGCTTCTCGGTGCTACAGGTACCGGTAAGACTTTTACTGTATCTCAAGTAATTGAAAAGGTTAATCGCCCTACGTTAGTATTAGTCCACAATAAAACTTTAGCGGGGCAACTTTATTCTGAATTTAAAGAGCTTTTTCCTGATAATCGGGTAGAATATTTTGTTTCTAACTTTGATTTTTATCAGCCAGAGGCCTATCTTCCTGCAAGCGACACTTATATCGATAAGAATGCTGTAATGAATGAAGAAATCGAAATTATGAGAAGCTCTGCCATTAATTCGATTCTTGAACGACGTGATACTATTATTGTCGCTTCGGTGGCTTCAATCTATGGCTTAACCGATCCTGCCGAATATCGTTCTTTAGTTTTCTTTTTACATAAGGGTGAAGAAATTGATCGTAAAGAATTAATCAATCGTTTGGTAAATGCTCAATATATTAGAAACAACATGGATTTAGCTCCGGGAAACTTTAGAGTTAATGGTGATGTAATTGAGATTGCACCGCCATCTACTTCAGAATCGACAATTAAAATTTTACTTGATGAAGAGGATAGAATTGAAGAAATATTAGAAGTAGAACCATTAACCGGCGAAGTGAAACATACATATAAAGAATATCCGATTTTCCCGGCTCACGAGCACGCTTCTACGCAAGATAGAATAAATAAAGCCGTAGAAACAATTCGGGAAGAATTAGTAGAACGTCTTGGTTATTTTCACCAAGAAGGAAAATTTTTGGAAGAAGAGCGTTTGGATCAAAGAACAAGACGTGATATGGAATCACTTCTTGAATTTGGTATTTGCCCAGGCATTGAAAACTATGCGCGTCATATTGATCAAAGAAAAGCCGGAGATACTCCATATACTTTATTTGATTATCTTCCTAAAGATTTTCTTTTAATAGTAGACGAATCACACGTAACTTTCTCTCAGGTACGTGGTATGTATAATGGAGATCGTTCTCGTAAAGAAACTCTAGTTGAGTATGGTTTTCGCTTACCATCAGCATTAGATAATCGTCCTTTAAATTTTAATGAATTTGAAAATAAAATAACTCAAGTTATATGTACTTCTGCAACGCCTGGAGATTATGAATTAGAAAAAACGGGTGGAGAAGTAGTGCAACAAATTATTCGCCCTACCGGTTTATTAGATCCGATTGTTGAAGTTAAGGATGTCGATAATCCGGTTTATGATCTAGTTGGCGAAATCGATAAAATCATTGAAAAAAATGAAAGAGTAATGGTAGTTACTTTAACGATTAGAGATGCCGAGAACCTAACGGCATATTTAAAGCAATCAGGATATAAAGTAGCGTATCTACATAATGAAACTAAAACTCTTGAAAGAACAGAAATCATTTATCAACTTCGTAAAGGAAAATACGATGTATTAGTTGGTATTAACCTTTTAAGAGAAGGTTTAGATATTCCCGAGGTTAGTTTGATTGCCATTTTAGATGCGGATAAAGAAGGATTCTTACGGTCTGAAAGATCGTTAATTCAAATTATAGGCCGTGCGGCAAGAAATGAAAATGGTCGTGTTATTATGTATGCTAAAAACATTACGGACTCTATGAGAGGTGCAATTAACGAGACCAATCGCCGTCGTGCCATTCAAGAAGCTTATAATATTGAAAATAATATAACTCCAAAAACCATTATTAAAGAAATTAGAGCGCCACTTCATGTGGTAGATAATATGCTTGATAAACCAAGTAAGTTCAAAAATGCAAAGATGACAAAGTCGGAACGTGAAAAGACTATTCGTCAAGTTGAAAAAGAAATGCGTGAAGCGGCGCGTAATCTCGACTTTGAAAAGGCTGCTACATTGCGTGATATTTTATTTGAATTAAAAGGGGAATAGGAGAATTAATCTAATTGTTCTTTAATATAATTATCAACTTGTTCTGGTGATATTTTAAGCGCATAAGCAAATTCATCATTAATATTGTTTACTAATGAAGTAAAGTATTCTTTTTCTTGAAAGGAAAGATGCTTTTTTTCATTTTTTAACTCTTCTGATATTAGATAGAGTGATTTTATAATGCAAACTTGATCTTTAAGATCGCCGCTTTGATATAATTCATAGAAATTTTGTTTTCTTAATCTAGCATCAAAAATCATTAATGGCTTAATCGATGGAAAAGTTGGAATAAATTGTTTTACTTGCTCTTCAGTTAATACTGGACGCATCAATTCATAGGCATTATCTTGAGGAATTCTTACTACAAGAGAGTTTTGTCTTCTTTCTTTATAAAGTGGTTCCAAGGTAAAGTATTTTTTGGGACCAGTACCAAAATCGAAGGTTTCTTCTTTAATAATTCTACAAATACCAGAGTTTTTGGTGGCTACAACATCTAAAATCTTAAACATAAAAACCTCCTTAATTACACTATTATTTTAACTTTTTTGGCAATGTCTTTTCTAATCGAATTTTGCAAAAAATATAAAAAAATTTATATTATAGCACTTTACTACAAAAACTTCCTCAGAAAAACTGAGGTTTATAATAGTTAATTATTCAATAATTTGATGTTTCCATCGGTTAAATTTTCAAAAAATTCTATGGTCTACAAAGTTAACTAACTGGCACGAAAGTGTTATAAAAAGAAAAAAATCGTTCTATTATTTTTGATAATAGAACGAGATTCTCATGCATGGTGGAGGTGACGGGAATTGAACCCGCGTCCGAAAATAGCCACATGCAAAGTACTACAGCTTAGTTTGCTGGTAAATTTCATTTAGGCTAAGACCAACAAACGAATCTAACCTAAACTAACCTATGAGATTTTCGTAGTAGACTTATAGGTATCATCTACTCTTATTCTCTTTTATTACGCCATTCCTTTGCTTAGAGACCCAACAAAAGATGACGGCTTGCTTCCCTATAGCGGGACTCTTTGAGGCTTAATTAAGCAGCAAAAGCAAATGATTGTGATCTGTTGCCGTTTATAGGCTTGTGGTTTTTAACGCAACCACCCGACTGCACTTTGCACTCTGCATATCCCCGTCGAAACCAAGACACCCCCGACAAAGATATTATATGCTTCTTTTGAAGCGACATTAAGTATATCAATTATAAATGGTTTTGACAAGAGAGAAAAATAATGGAAGTTATAATGGAAGATATAAAACAAAAGATCCAGAGTAAAAAATTATATATTTGAAAACGATATTTAATTTTATCAAAAAAATTGAAACAAAATAATAATCAATAAAAAATTCTAAGATTTGCATCACAAAGTTGTAAAAAACACTACTATTTGGAGAAAATAATGTGATAAAATACAATTATGTGGAGAAAAAAACTATGATTCTTACTAGTCAGCAATTAAAAGAATTATATAATCACCTTGCCGATCCAAAAGGACGAATTGCAAGGGATGTTAAAAATGGAAAACTATTTCCTTTAGTAAAAGGAATATATGAAACCGATCCTAATGCTTTTGCGCCATATTTGGCTCAATTCATTTATGGACCATCCTATATTTCTTTTGATTATGCATTGCAGTATTATGCATTAATTCCTGAAAATATATATAATACGATTACATGTGCCACTTACAATAAAAAGAAAATTAAAAAATATGAAAATAAATTTGGAACCTTTGTATATCGTGATGTTCCTAAAGCTGTTTATAGCTTGGGTGTTATGGCAATTAATACTGGCTCATATTCCTATCAAATTGCAACTGCAGAAAAGGCAATTTGTGATAAATTATATACTATTTCGCCTATGAAAACTCTACAAGATTTAATAAAGTTGTTATATGAAGATTTGAGAATTGATGAAGATAAATTTAATGAATTGAATAAGCAAGATTTATTACATCTAGCGCCACTATATCGATCGACAAATTTAAAATTGTTTGAAAGATTAATTAAAGGAGAAAAATAAAATGGAACAAGTGTTAAATCAAATGCTTTCAAAATATTAGATTAATAATGTTGGCGACAAGAAAAATGCCATTAAGGAAATCGTTCAAGAGATTGTTCTTTGTGGTTTATCTCGCGGTGGTTTTTTTAAAGAAGCAGCTTTTTATGGAGGTACGACGTTAAGAATATTTTATGGATTAGATAGATTTAGTGAAGATTTAGATTTTTCTTTAACCTCACAAGATTTAAATTTCGACTTAACCAAATATTGTTCGTATATTGAAAATGAAACAAAGTCACTAGGACTTGATTTTAGTGTGCAAAAAAAGTTAAATACCCTGAATCAAACATTAAATCAACATTTCTAAAAGGCAACACAAAGGAGCATATCTTGACTTTTTATGAAAATAATGAAGATGCGAAATTTATAAATAAAGCTGAGGTTATAAGAATTAAATTTGAAGTTGATATCAATCCGCCGCTAGGAGCAACATATGAAACCAAATTCGGATTACTACCTTCACCATATCAAGTTAGATTGTATGATATTCCGTCATTGTTTGCGGGGAAAATTCACGCTTGCTTATGCAGAAATCGGTATTCAAGAGTTAAAGGACGCGATTTCTATGATTATGTTTTTTTTCTTGTCTATTGATGCGAAAGTGAACATAAAAAATTTAAAAGCTAAATTAGTACAATCTAAGTTTATTAGTGCCGATTATGATTTAACAATAGATAATTTAAAAACCTTATTAAATGAAAGATTTGAACATATTGATTTTGCCCAAGCCAAGGAAGATGTATTGCCATTTGTAAAAGATAAACCAAAGCTCGATTTGTGGAGTAAAGAGTTTTTCAAAGAAATAACTAAGAACTTAAAAGCAATTTAAATAGTTTGTTTATACCTATTCTAATTTTTTACTTTTAAAATAGTTGTTTATTATTAATCATAATATTTTTTAATGATGAAAAAATTCTAATAAAATTATAAAAATTGCTTTTTAATTACACCAAGAACTGCTAATTTTTCTGATAAAGCGGATATTTGACAATTACCTCAAGACTCTATAAAATTATATTGATAGTTATGAAAAGAAACAGTTTATTTATTGCAACATTATTCCAAGTGGCAGTTATCTCTATTGGGATTAGTGTTTTTTCTTTTGAAAGAAATAAACAATCTATCTCAATTGTTAAAGCTTTAAATCAAAAAGTAGAGGTTATTAAAGACGAACCTCCGCAGAGTCTTGCCGAACTTCAAAATGCAGGAGATGAACAACTTGATTATTGGGCAAATAACCTTTCTAATTTTGATGGGCGGAAATTTGAATATATAACGCCCGCAAGAAATCAATATACAAAACAAACTTGTTGGGCATTCGCAGCCGTTGGCGCGGTAGAAGCAAACATTTTACGGGATGGTATTGATCCAAGTGTCGATAAGGATAAACTTGATTTAGATGAAACGGTAGTAGCGTATACTCGTCATACTCGTGATGGTGATCAAGACCCACTGCTTTTAACCACGAACGATACATATTATTATGGAAGATGGAATCAAGGCGATAATGCGGTAAATGCTTTAGCAATTATGACGCAAGGCTACACGTTGGTGGAAGAAAATAACTTTCACTATTCAGTTGCTGAGGATATTATTAAAAGCAAACTTAAACAGTCCAAATATTATGTTAAAAGTTATCAACAAATCCCTAGTGAAATAAACGCAATCAAGCGTGCCGTTTTGGAATACGGTGCGGTTACATTCAATTACAGCAGTCCATCTAGTTATAAATATTATAGTAGCACGGCTCAGCCAAACCATGCTTCTATTATTGTCGGTTGGGATGACAATGTAGATAGATCGGAATTTTCACCACAAAAACCTGATTGTGATGGCGCGTGGATTATTAAAAATAGTTGGGGAAACTATGCCGGATATGACGAAATAAATGGTACATGGAGTTACTATATATCATATAAATTGCCAATAGGCAGTATTTATGCTGTCGATATGGCGATGAGAGAGGACTATCAAAATATTTATCATTACGACGGAGATATAACAATACATAGAAATAAAAGTGCTGGTGAGGCTCAAGCGGCTATTTATGAGGCAAAACTTTCAAGCCCTACTAAGCAAGAACAATTAAAAGCAGTTATGATATCCGTGCCACAGGGAGATTTAGACGTTAATGTTCAAATATATAAAAATTTAATAGCAAATCCTGGCAATGTTAATGACAAAATTAACATACCCGAGCAAAATTCTTATGTTACACAAGTGGATACGCATATAGAACAAAGTGGAATGCACACCATAGACTTAGAAAAACCGATAAATCTTGAACAAGGCGAATATTTTTCGATTGTAGTCAGGTGCAAAACAAAATCTAATGTTTCAGTTCCGGTTAACTGTGCGGTTGATAGCAGAGCCTCAATCAATGATATGACCTATTATTTACAAAATGGAAAATGGATTAGTTTTAAAAATAGTGATTCTTATGCCGATAGTTCAACGGATAATAGGTCAGCCAAAATTAGGGCCATAACTAATACTATTGAACGTATAAGTGATTCGAGTAATGACTTAAAATATGCGAGAGTGGAAATTGCAAATCGACTTGTATACTACGCAAATGGCAAGCAGTTAGTTCCTGAAATTAATCTTTATTTAGATGATAAACTGCTTGAGCAAGAAAAAGATTATAAGGTAACATTTATAAACAATGATGCACCCGGTATGGTAACAATACAAATTAATGGGATTGGTTCATATTTTGGTACGAGAACCACTTCTTTTGAAATTGCAAAAGCTAAATATCCACCCGCACGAGTCGAAGCACCGATTACGGTTTATAATGATACAATTTGGTTGCACGAAATTCCTTTACCGAAAGATTGGAAATGGATAAACGATGATGAAAAACTTAAAAGCGGACAATCGACATTTCCATATTCAATCGAATATGTCGGAAATGATAAAGCATTTTATCAAATTTTGACTTGTGATTTTTATGTTATTAAGCTGAATGAAAATCCGCCTCTTGATCGTGATATCACTGAGGCTACTATGACTATTGATGGTGAATATTTTTATACCGGACAACCAATTATTCCCGAGGTAAAGGTTATGTATCAAAATATCGAGTTGCGGCTTGATATAGATTATACTTTAACACTTCAAGGTAATATCGATGCCGGAATGGCTATAGTAAACATTAATGGAAGTGGACGTTACTTTGGCGAAATAACTCAAACATTCCAAATAAAGCAAGCGGATTATCCGTTTAATCGACCGAACAATATCATTAAAGTGAAAGGAAATATTACTTTTTTAAGTGAGATTTCACTAGGTTCTGAAGATTGGACGTGGAAAGAACCAAATAAAGTACTGAATGGTGAGGAAACTGTCGCCATAGCTATCTATAATGGAGCGGATAAAGCAAATTATCAAAATACGGAGATGGAGATAACCATCGTTCAAGAAAGACCTAAGGATCTTGCTTCAATCGATGTCGAACTAGTAGAACCAGTGAGTTTTGTTTATGATGGATATGAAAAAAGGCCGGAGGTTATCGTCAAAGATGGGAATAAAACTTTAGAGAAAGATATAGATTATGAAGTTGAGTATCAAAATAATGTCTCTGCCGGAACGGCAAGTGTCATTGTAAACGGGATTAATGATTATTCAGGGAGTAAAACCCTCACATTCACGATAAAAAAGGCCGAAAGATTGAATTTTAAAGTCTCGCAAGAGAATTGGACTTTTAATGCTGCAGTGATTCCGACACCGATGGTAAGTGGTGTTGAAGAGACAGCAAAGATTACTTATTTGTATGCGACGGCAGAAGATGGTACTTATAGTGACAAAAGACCGACGGAAGCTGGAACATATTGGATAAAGGCTATAATTGAAGAATCGTCAAATTATAAATCGGCCGAAGCCAAAACATCATTTACTATTTATAAAGAAGATTACCCACTTTTAATGCCACCAAGTACGATTACAGTTTCAAGAGATATAACCACTTTGCAATCAGTGCCATTAATATCGGGTTGGAAGTGGGAAGAACCGGATACCATCATCGATAGAGAAACAATCACGGCATATGCTATATATGAAGATCAAACCAACTATGAACATTATCGAGTAGCGATTACAATAAAAAGGGAAGCGCCAAAAGATATATCGACATTAGAAATCCAGCTTGAAGATACTTGTTTTGTTTATGATGGAAATTTCAAAACACCGAGAGTTATCGTCAAAGATGGAAATAAGATATTAAAGATTGGTGTAGATTATGAAATTAAGTATCAAAATAATGTTTCTGCCGGTGAAGGGGAAGTTATCGTCATCGGAAAGAATGATTATCAAGGTACAAGGGAGATAAAATTTACTATCATGAAAGCCGAAAAACCGAATGTGGGAACGACGATATATATCGACGAGAAAGCGACACGCTTGTCCGACATCGAATTACCAGAAGGATTTGTTTGGGAAAATGAAGATCTAGAAATCACTTCCGGTAAAATGATAGCGAAAGCGATCTATAAAGGAGAAGATGCGAATAACTATGAGACAATTGAAATATATTTTGAAATCATATCCGAAAGTTTTGAAACTTCAGATACGGGAAATATAATTTGGTTGATGCTTTCTATATTTGTTTTAGGGATCGCGATAGTGGGAATCGGCTTTGTGATTTTTAAATTACGGTAAAATTACAACTCCGACTTTTAATTACATGGTTATAAAAGAGTAAACAAAACTTCAAATAAAAATAATAAAATATTAATTCTAATTTTTTTAATCTATAATCATAAAGAGAGTAATAAATAAAGTGAAAAACAAATCAGCCTCGAAAATGTTTTCGATGATTTTTTAAGTTGAAAACTGCTTAACTAGGATAAGACTATTTGTCAATCTTCTTTAGGTAAATCAATTTCAAAATAGTATTTGATTTATGAAATATGCTCTCAATTATCAATAGTTACGTTTTTTTAAATAATTTTGGAAATTATTTTATACTATGTATTAGTACTCTTTTATTAAAAATGCAAGATAGTGTGGAATATAAAGGATGTTATTAATGTGTGCAATGTTTCCTTCTCGAATCTTAATTGCACTATCTATGTGATAATGATCATAATTTGCAAGAATGGTCGTCAATGCTTTAGACTTGCTATTGGTAGCTTTTACTTCAATTAAAGTACATTTACCTTTAAAGCGTGTGACAAAATCGATTTCAAGTCCACTTTCTTTATGAAAATAATAGAGCTTTCTATTCACCTTTGAAAAAGCATCGGCTATGATATTTTCATATATTGCGCCTTTATAAATTAATAAATTTCCATTTAAGATATCTGCCTGTGTTCCTTCTTCAAGCATCGCAACAAATAGTCCGCTATCTTGCATATAGACCTTAAAAACATCTTCTTTTTTATTACCTTCTAATGGTAGTTCAGTAGTTGATAAAGCATAGCAACGATTTATGATGCCTGCATCTTCAAGCCACTCTAAAGCACGTTTGAAATCATCATTTTTTCCGCTTCCATTGATCTTTGAAAATTGAAATTTTTTATTTTCTTTTGCTAATTGACTTGGAATAGATTTAAATACAGCAAGAATAGTGGCAAGTTCCTTTTTGTCGACATAAAGAGAGTTATCTTGTTTCAAATGTCTACCAAAATCATCTTGGTATGACTCTAAAATATTACGTTGCAATTTTAAAACTCTATTTAGATCACCTGTTTCGATAAATGCTTCAACGACTTCCGGCATACCCCCTACGCAAATATATTTACGAAATAAATCCGACATTTTTTTGTGTGTGGCCGGTAAAACTTCCTTATGTTCTATAAAGCAAGCTTTTAACTCATCAATTGTTTTTGGTAAAATGTTGTTAGCCCACATGAATTCTTCAAAATCCATAGGGTTCATATAAATTACTTCTTCATAACCAACGGGGATTGCATTGTCGCTTTTTTGACTATAACCTTTGATACCAAGCAAGGAACCGGTGCAAATAATATCATATCTGCCATCTTCATAAAAATACTTTAAGGAAGATCTAGCATTAGGACAGTCCTGTACTTCATCAAAAATAAGAAGTGTTTTGTATGGAATAGCATTAACATGCGGAATATTAGCGGTTATTTGACTAATCAAATCATTTACAATAAAAGAACAATCAAAAATAGAACGCAATTCACGATTTTTTCGAAAATCAATATAAATTACATTTTCATAGTTTTCTTTGGCAAATTGTTTGACAATATAAGTTTTGCCAACTTGCCTAAGTCCTTTAATTACCAGTGGCTTTTTATTTTTATCATTTTTCCACTTTAGTAGTTCATCGTAAATTTTTCTTTTTAACATAGCACCAACTCCTTGTGTTTATTATACCATAAGATAAAAAATTTATGGAATATTATTATAAATAAGTAAATTTTTATAGCAAATAATAACTTAAAATAGTAAAAATTTACAACGAATAAATAGATAAATTATTATGAAAATTAAATGACTAAGATAATTTATAATCTATAAATCTATATCATTTAAAACGAGTTCCCCGATTTAAGGTCGTTGTTTGACTTTTAGGCTAATATTTAGTAAAATCATAATGATCTTTATGAAAAAATTATTATTGCCAATTATTGTTTTATTTCAAATATTCTTTATATCACTTCATGAGGATGTTTTTTTTAAACCTGAAATAAATAAACCAACAAAACTATTTGTAAATTCTCTCAATCGAGAAACTATAAGCCTTATACAAGAATCGCCTGAATCGTTAAGTGATCTTCAAAATGCAAATGTAGAACAATTAAATTATTGGGCAAATAATCTTTCTAGATTTGATGGAAGAGATTTTGGATATATTACCAAAGAAAAAAATCAAGGAAGTTTAGGAATATGTTGGGCTTATGCCGCTATTGGCGCGGTAGAAGCAAACATTTTACGGGATGGTATTGATCCAAGCGTCGATAAAGATAAACTTGATTTAGATGAAATCGAAGCCGCTTATGTACGCTTTAATCGTGATGGAGAAAATGACCCCTTATATCTTACAACTAACGATACATATAGCCTTAGCAATTGGCGAAATAACGGAGGCCATGCCGATGATGCATTTATGGCGATGTCACAAGGATATTCGCCAATTAAGCAAACAAACTACAGTTCCACTAGCGACCTTTATATCAAAAATAAGATTACTCAGTCAGATTATTTTGTCGAAGGATTCAAACAGATTGAAAAAAGCCAAGATGCCATCAAACGGGCTATATTAAAATATGGTTCGGTGACCATGGAATATAAAGCGCCACAAACCACTTCTCAACAATTTCTTTATCATAGTGATGGAACTTCTTTAGGTCACGCGTCGCTTATCGTCGGTTGGGACGATACCATTTCTAAAGACAAATTCTGGCCTAATCAACCAAGTTCAAATGGTGCGTGGATCGTAAAAAATAGTTGGGGTCCGGGTGGAAATAAAGTAGATGACAGATATTGTTTTTATCTTGCTTATGATTCGTATTTAAGCAATAATCTTTACGTTGTCGATATAGGACTTAGGGATCAATATCAAAATATCTATTATTATGATGGACAAGTGACCGATAATGAAACTAAATATATTACCGATGCTCATGGCGCTATTTATGAGGCAAAACTTTCAAGCACCACGATGCAAGAACAATTGAAGGCCGTGCAGTTTGGAGTTAGAAATAAGCAACTGACGGCTGACATCAAAGTATATAAACTACCATACGCTAATCCTGGTAACGTCAACGATTCTAGAAATATTCCGGATTCAGGTACGCTTGTGGCACATAAAAAAGATGTTTATTTTGAAGATGATGGTTTTTATACGATCACTTTTGATGAACCGATAAATCTTGAACAGGGTGAATATTTTTCACTCGTCATCAGCGGGAAAGATTCTTCGGGAAATCCTTTATTTCCGTTTTATGCTGCGGAAACTAAAGAATCGGTTAATGATATGACTTATCGTAAGTACAATGATGTTTGGACCAGTTTAAAAGGCAATTCCGGAACTTATGCAGATTATTCGGCAGGGATGAGTGTTCGTTTAAGGGCCATCACCAACATCGTTCCACGAGTTTCAATTTTAGATAATGATTTGAAAAATGCGCGAATCGAACTTTCAAGTAGATTTATGTATTACGAAAAAGGTAAACCACAAATTCCAGACATAAATGTATATTTTGGTGATGAACGATTGCAAAAAGATCAGGATTACACTGTCGCTTTTATCGATAATGTTACACCTGGACAAGCTACCGTCGAAATTCAAGGCATCAATAATTATTTTGGAACAAGGACGACCACTTTCGAAGTGGCTAAACCAAAAACACCACCCGGTGCTTTAAGCGGAACTATCGACGTTTACAATGTAACTAATCTCAATCAAGTTCCTGCTCCGATAAATTGGGAGTGGATCGATAAAAATGTCACTCTAAATATGGGAATATCAGATTTTAGTTATTCGTTAAGATACATTGGCGATGATGCTGAGTACTATCAAAATAAAACTTGCAGTGTCAAAGTTAATCGACTTAATCAAGCTCCTCCGGCCAATATCAATCTTTCAAATGCCATGGTTGAAATCGTCGGGGAATACACCTTTAATGGTAAGGCGATTACACCGAACATCAAAGTCATTTACCAAGGCAATGAATTGCATTCTGGCATCGATTATAGTGTGACTTTCCAAAACAATACCAATGCCGGGACGGCTTTGATAATTATCAAAGGAAATTGGAAGTACACTGGCGAAATAACTCAAACATTCCAAATAAAGCAAGCGGATTATCCGTTTAATCGACCGAACAATATCATTAAAGTGAAAGGAAATATTACTTTTTTAAGTGAGATTTCACTAGGTTCTGAAGATTGGACGTGGAAAGAACCAAATAAAGTACTGAATGGTGAGGAAACTGTCGCCATAGCTATCTATAATGGAGCGGATAAAGCAAATTATCAAAATACGGAGATGGAGATAACCATCGTTCAAGAAAGACCTAAGGATCTTGCTTCAATCGATGTCGAACTAGTAGAACCAGTGAGTTTTGTTTATGATGGATATGAAAAAAGGCCGGAGGTTATCGTCAAAGATGGGAATAAAACTTTAGAGAAAGATATAGATTATGAAGTTGAGTATCAAAATAATGTCTCTGCCGGAACGGCAAGTGTCATTGTAAACGGGATTAATGATTATTCAGGGAGTAAAACCCTCACATTCACGATAAAAAAGGCCGAAAGATTGAATTTTAAAGTCTCGCAAGAGAATTGGACTTTTAATGCTGCAGTGATTCCGACACCGATGGTAAGTGGTGTTGAAGAGACAGCAAAGATTACTTATTTGTATGCGACGGCAGAAGATGGTACTTATAGTGACAAAAGACCGACGGAAGCTGGAACATATTGGATAAAGGCTATAATTGAAGAATCGTCAAATTATAAATCGGCCGAAGCCAAAACATCATTTACTATTTATAAAGAAGATTACCCACTTTTAATGCCACCAAGTACGATTACAGTTTCAAGAGATATAACCACTTTGCAATCAGTGCCATTAATATCGGGTTGGAAGTGGGAAGAACCGGATACCATCATCGATAGAGAAACAATCACGGCATATGCTATATATGAAGATCAAACCAACTATGAACATTATCGAGTAGCGATTACAATAAAAAGGGAAGCGCCAAAAGATATATCGACATTAGAAATCCAGCTTGAAGATACTTGTTTTGTTTATGATGGAAATTTCAAAACACCGAGAGTTATCGTCAAAGATGGAAATAAGATATTAAAGATTGGTGTAGATTATGAAATTAAGTATCAAAATAATGTTTCTGCCGGTGAAGGGGAAGTTATCGTCATCGGAAAGAATGATTATCAAGGTACAAGGGAGATAAAATTTACTATCATGAAAGCCGAAAAACCGAATGTGGGAACGACGATATATATCGACGAGAAAGCGACACGCTTGTCCGACATCGAATTACCAGAAGGATTTGTTTGGGAAAATGAAGATCTAGAAATCACTTCCGGTAAAATGATAGCGAAAGCGATCTATAAAGGAGAAGATGCGAATAACTATGAGACAATTGAAATATATTTTGAAATCATATCCGAAAGTTTTGAAACTTCAGATACGGGAAATATAATTTGGTTGATGCTTTCTATATTTGTTTTAGGGATCGCGATAGTGGGAATCGGCTTTGTGATTTTTAAATTACGGTAAAATTAAAGAAGAAAGAATATATATTTATGCTAGTAGGTAAAAGTAATGGAGCTTAAAAACTACTAGCATTTTTTTATAATAATTTTAAAAAAACTAGCACTCAACTATTGATATTGCTAAAAGGATGGCTATAATATAATTAGCACTTAAAAATAGAGAGTGCCAAAAGGAGAATAGGTATGATAAAACCATTAAATGATTATGTATTATTGGAAGTTGAACCAACCGAAAAAAAAGTTGGAAGTATTATTTTAACAATATCAAAAGAAAAAAAGACGAATGTTGCTAAAGTAATAGCTGTTGGAGAAGGCAAAATGAAAGACGGAAAAAAAGAACCGATAGCGGTAAAAATCGGTGATAAAGTTATTTATCGAGAATATTCGACAACGGAATATGAAGAAAATGATAAAAAATATCTTTTAATTCAAGCCGAAGATATTTTAGCCATTATTGAATAGGAGGTAAGTGATTATGGCAAAGGAAATTCGTTTTGCAAAAGATGCTCGCGATTCAATGATTAGAGGTGTCGATAAACTAGCAAATACTGTGCGTTTGACATTAGGACCAAAAGGGCGCAATGTCGCTTTAGACAAAGGTTATGGTTCTCCATTAATTACTAATGATGGGGTGACAATTGCTCGTGAAATCGAATTAGAAGATAAATTCGAGAACATGGGCGCGAAATTGATTTATGAAGTGGCTAATAAAACCAATGATCTAGCTGGTGATGGAACAACGACTGCGACCGTTCTTGCTCAAGCCATGATTCATCGTGGAATCGAAGCTACAGAAAAAGGCGCAAATCCGGTAATGTTAAGAGAAGGAATTGAAATGGCCGCCAAAGAAGTTTCTAACGCTTTGTTAAGTAAATCTCACAAAGTCGAAACTAATGATGACATTGAATCGGTGGCTACTATTTCTTCTTCATCTGCGGAAGTCGGAAAAATTATCGCGGACGCTATGGATAAAGTCGGTAAGGATGGAGTTATTACCGTCGATGAGTCCAAAGGCTTTGACACAGAATTAGAGGTTGTGCAAGGTCTTCAATATAATAAAGGATACATCTCGCCTTACATGGTTTCCGATCGCGAAAAGATGGTCGCGGAAATGGAAGATGCTTATGTTTTAGTGACCGATTGTAAAATCACCAACATTCAAGATTTATTGCCGGTGCTTCAATCGGTAGTAGATGCCCATAAGCCACTTTTAATAATCGCTGACGATTTGGAAAATGAAGTTACTTCAACTTTGATCGTCAATAAATTAAGAGGTACATTTAATGTTGTAGCCACTAAAGCTCCGGAATTTGGCGACAATCAAAAAAATATTCTTGAAGACATCGCAATCATGACCGGTGCTAAATTTTATTCAAAAGATCTTTCAATGGAATTAAAGAATCTCGTGATTGAAGATTTAGGTAGAGTCAAGAAAGCGACCATTACCAAAGATACCACGACCTTAATTGATGGTTATGGTGATCAAGATAAACTAATTAGTCGTATTGAAGAATTGAAATCGCAAGCCGAACATGTAACTTCTGAATATGATAAGAAGAAATACTTAGAAAGAATCGCTAAGTTATCTTCAGGTGTTGCGGTTGTGCGTGTCGGAGCTTTAACCGAAAGTGAATTGAAAGAAAAGAAATTACGCATCGAAGATGCCTTGAATGCGACCAAAGCTGCTGTGAGTGAGGGTATCGTTGCTGGTGGTGGTTGTGCCTTAATGGAAATTCAAAGAAATCTTAAAAAGACTTTGCATTCAAAGAATCCCGATGTGCAAAAAGGCATCAATATCGTCTTAGAGTCTTTAACGGCACCTTTAAAACAAATCGCTGAAAATTCCGGTTTTGAAGCCGAAAATATTGTTGAAAAACAAAAGGTCAGCAAGGAAAACATCGGTTTTAATGCTAAAGAGGGTGTTTGGGTTGATATGTTCGAACAAGGTATAGTTGATCCCACCAAAGTTGCAAGAAGTGCAATTTTGAATGCCGCAAGTATCTCTGCTTTATTTATTACAACTGAAGCCGGGGTTTGCGAAGTTAAAGAAAACAAACCGATGGGCGGATCATTAAATTCTGAAGAGATGTATTAATTTCTAACTTAGAATAATGTTGTAAAAGAGCACAATTGTGTGCTCTTTTTTTATCTGAGTAATAATATTGTTAAATTCAAAACTTATAAAAAATGCTTGATTATAACCCAACTTATAATAATTGCTTTTA
>CANQEO010000009.1 GCA_947595215.1 uncultured Bacilli bacterium | reverse complement strand
GAATTTCTTCAATTTTAACCCATGAAAAAAGGGATGCTTTTTAACCTCTTTTTTCAGTTAGGTTTTTCAACATCCCCCATTCATTTTAAGATTAATTATTTAGTGTAAGTAACAGTTGTTTCAGCTTCAGCAACAACATTAATGGTAATTACAATGTCTCCCATTGTCATAGTTACTTCAGCTGTTTCGGAATCTTTTTCTTTAACTACATAGCCGTAATCATCAAATTCATAGACTTGTTTTAGGGATATTTTCATGGTCATAGTCATACCCGCTTGGGTCTCGGTATTTTCCTCATTCATGTCTACTTCAATGCGTAATGAATCACCAGAAACGTAATATTTAACTGATGCAGAATCGTTACTATTAATAGTAAGAATTTGATCCTCAGTAACACGCAAATAGTCTACTTCGCCTGCAGCGATAGTTTCTTTTTCTTCAGATCCCTCTTCTGGAATATCCATGCCACCAAGCGTTGCATCGATAAATTCCTCTTCGGTCATTCCTTGAAGTACTTCTTCAGGAGCATTGAGTGATATTTGGGATTTAATAACCTTTGTCACTGATTCACCACCGGTATATCCAGCATCTTTTTCTAAATTAGCTTTAACTAAATCCTTTGCTTCATCAATTGTTATTTCCTTATAATTATCTCCACCACAGGATACTAACATTGCCGACGAAAGAAGCACCCCTAATACAATTTTTGAATATCTCATAACCATACCTCCTAATATCAATATTCATAGAAAATATAATAGTACTTTTAAAACTCTATGTCAATTTTGTTATGTGAATAAAATATTGATTATAATTCAAAATATCAGATAAAATAATAATTTATTTTCATATTTTTTTAAAGTTTCCAATTATGTGATACATTCTTTTCAAAATATCTAGATCCCATAAAACCGGAACAGGATATAAAGGATTTGCCTCTTTGTAAGCATAATAAGCCATTTGATCAATATCTTCTTCTTGTATCTCATCAATTGATTTAGGAATATTAAAATGCTCATTTAGTTTTTCAATTTTGTTAATAAGTAGCATTGTTGCTTCTTCATAAGAAGTTTTTTCTTTAATTAAATTGCAATATAATGCTATTTTGTGCATTTTTTTATAAATAATTTTTCCATACTCTTTTAGTACTATTGGCAATATAACTGCATTGGCGAAACCATGTGCTATATTGTATTTCCCACCTAATGAATGCGCTAAAGCATGAACATATCCAACATATGCTTTTGAAAATGAGCGTCCTGCTTTGAAAGATGCAATTAACATATTTTTGCGAGACTCTCTATCTCCAATATCATACGATTTTTCAAGATTTTGAAAAATCAGATTTATCGCCTCTAAGGCATCTTTTCTGGTTTTACGATTACCACTTCTTCCAATATATGATTCGATAGCATGAGTCAAGGCATCCATTCCAGTAGTAGCTACTATATTTTTAGGTAAAGTCTCTGTTACTGAATCATCTAAAACAGCATATTTTGGAATTAGCACAAAATCATTTATCGCATATTTATGGTGTGTTTTACTATCGACAATAACGCTAGCTAATGTGGTTTCACTCCCTGTTCCTGCTGTTGTTGGTATCGCTATTAGTAAAGGAATCTTTTTTCTTACTTTTAAAATACCTTTTAATTGCTTTAAATTCTTTTCTGGTCTTGCAATCAAGGCACCAACAGCTTTGGCACAATCAATTGGAGATCCTCCGCCAAAAGCTATTATGGCCTCACAATAATTGTCATAATAAATTTTTAAAGCTTCTTTAACATTATCTGTTGTCGGATTGGCTACAACTCCATCGTATATAAAATACTCTATATTCTTTTCTTTCAAACTTTCTTCTAAAGGTAACATCAAATTTAAATTTCTAATTGCTTTATCAGTAACGATTAATATTTTATTTTTATTTTCTAAAGCATTAGGCACTTCACATAAAGAATTTAAAATAATCGGATCTTTGTAAGGCAAAATTGGTAATATGATTTTAAAACAAAATTGATAAGTTCTAAAGATTAACTTTTTAAAAAAGTTCATGCTTTCTCTCCTTTAAAAGAAATATAATTTGTATTTTACTTATTCTTGCAAATAATAAGTTAATAAAAAACACCACTAGAGTTCTCTAATAGTGTAACATATTTCTCAATTTTTTATAATGCCGACTATAATCGGATATTTTTCTTTGGTGGAGCTGACGAGGATCGAACTCGCTACCTATTCGTTGCGAACGAATCGCTCTCCCAAATGAGCTACAGCCCCATAAAAATGGTCGGGAAAACAGGATTCGAACCTGCGACCCCCTGTTCCCAAAACAGGTGCACTACCAAGCTGTGCTATTTCCCGACATACAATGGCGCGCCCAGCAAGACTCGAACTCGCAACCCCCAGATTCGTAGTCTGATACTCTATCCAGTTGAGCTATGGGCGCATACACTAATGGATGGAGGTTCCTGACGGAGTTGAACCGACGCTCACTGAGTTGCAGTCAGTTGCCTTACCACTTGGCTAAGGAACCATTACGCTTAACGCATTTGTAATAATAACAAATTCATTTTGTTTTTGCAATTACAATATATGCAAATTTTCTACTTTTTTTCTATAAAAATTTTTTTAGTGAAAAAAATTGATATTAGTCTATAATAAAGAAGAAAGTGAGATTCTTATGACTATTGTAAATGTGATGAATCTAAAAAAGGAATTTGGAAATGAACTTCTTTTTAGTGATGTCACATTTACGATAAACGATAAAGATCGTCTCGCTATTCTTGGAAATAATGGTTGTGGTAAAACCACCCTTTTAAAGATAATACTCGGTAAAGAAGATAAAACTAAAGGCGACGTTGTTTTTTCTAAAGGAGTTACTATCGGATATCTTTCCCAACAAGTAATTCAATCTGAAAATAACACTCTTTATCAAGAAGCATTATTAGTTTTTGAAGATGTCATAAAAATGGAACAAGAATTATCAATTCTTGAAAAAAGAATCAGCGAAGAACCAACTAATCAATCATTGATTGATAATTATGGTCGTAAACAAATCGAATTTGCCAATCGTAATGGTTATGATTATCCGTATTTAGTGACAATGATGTTATCAAAATTCGGTTTTACTAAAGATCAATTTAATCGTCCGATCAATTCTTTTTCGGGTGGCGAAAAAACTAAGATGGCTTTTGTTAAGTTATTACTTTTAAAGCCTAATCTTTTAATTCTAGATGAACCGACCAATCACCTTGATGTAATTACTATAGAATGGTTAGAAAACTATTTAAAATCTTATGAAGGTGCTTTGATATTTGTTTCGCACGATCGATATTTTATTAATTCTATTTGTAATAAAATCATCGAAATCGAAAATCAAAAAATGGAATATTATAAAGGCAATTACGACTATTATATCGAAGAAAAGAAACTTCGTTATGAGCAAGCCTTAAAAGCATATAATTTACAGCAAAAAGAAATCGCCCGTATTAAACGTTTTATCGAATATTATATGCCTAAACCTCGTTTTGTTTCGCGCGCTAAAGATAGAGTTAGTAAATTGCGTCACATGGAAGTTCTTGATAAACCTCTTTCCAGCAATAGCACTTTAAAACTTAACTTTAAAGGAGATATTGTCGAAGGAAAACAATTAATTCGATTCGAAGATCTTTCTATTGGATATGAAGAACCATTAATCGGAGGCATTGATTTTACCATTTATGGACGAGATCATTTAGCTGTCATCGGTAACAATGGGAGCGGTAAAACCACTTTTTTTAAAGTAATTATGCATATTATAGAACCTCTCAAAGGCAAAGTTACCATGCTTCGCGAACTTCATATCGGCTACATCGAACAACACCAATTTGACCTTCAGGGGTCTCATTCTATCGTCGAAGAGATTCATAAAGAATTTCCGATGATGGGAGAAAAAGAAATTTGCAATCATCTAGGTCGTTTTAATTTTGGGGGCGACGATTTCCAAAAATCGTTAGATGTTTTATCCGGTGGTGAAAAAATGCGTGTGGTTCTTGCAAAAATTATGCTTAATTCATACGATATTTTGCTTTTAGACGAACCGACCAATCACCTTGATATGACTTCTAAACAGGCATTAATAAGCGCTTTAAAAGATTATTTGGGAACAATAGTATTTATTTCGCATGATCGCTATTTCATTGATGAGATTGCTAATAAGGTTTTGCTTTTCCATCATAAACAGAGTTATTATCACGAAGGTAACTACCAAGACTTTAAAGTACAAGAAGCAAAATTATTTGTTGATGAAGAAGAAAAAACTATTAGCCATAAAGTTTCTAATTCAAAATCAAAACCTCACCATTCATTAAATAAACTTGAAAGCGAAATTGAAAAAATAGAAAACAAGATTAAGAAATTAAAAGATGAACAATTCAAAGAAGAAAATTATATGGATTCTAATAAAATGAAAATTATCGACGAAGAATTAAATAATCTACAGAAAAATTTAGAGACACTTGAAGAAGAATACTTTTCAATAATCGAAAATGAATGAAAAAGGAACGTCTACGGTTACGTTCCTTTTTTAAGTTATGCGGTGTTCTTAGAGGTAAAGTATTTCTACTTACACTATAAGATATGATTTAAAAAGAAAAATTAGGCGGTAAAAGCCTAATTTTTAAATTTTTGGTGGTTTGCCTAATAAATGGGCTCTTTAAGCCTAAATTTTATTTTAATATTTTACCGACAAGATTTTTATTACCATTTACAAAATCACGATAAGACATTTTTGATTTTCCTTGCAGTTGAACCTCAAGCAAACTTACGACACCATTAGAAAGTTGCAAGTATAATCCTATCTTGTCAGCCCTAATAATTTCACCAATATCATGATTTACGCTATCCGCTATAATATCAGCTTTATAAATTTTAAAAATGCGATCATCTAATAATAAATATCCACCAGGAGTTTCACTTAAACCACGAACCCAATTTACAAATTGTTGCGTACTTAATTCGAGGTTTAAATGTTCTTGTTCCTTAGTTATTTTACTACAAAATGTCACAAGTCTTTCATCTTGTTCTTCTCCATTTGGTTTTCCAAAATCATATTGCGGTAAAAATTTTCTTAAAGCTTTTAATCCGGCTTCAGCGATTTTATCATATAAAGATGTATAGTTATCTTCTTTTTCGACTATAACTTCTTCTTTAAGATACATGGCACCGGCATCCATCTTATCAATCATTTCCATAATCGTAACACCACTCACAGTTTTACCCTCAATGATTGCTGACTGAATCGGAGAAGCACCACGAAGTTCAGGAAGTAATGAACCATGGATGTTTATCGATCCATATAAAGGAATATCTAAAAGTCCTTGTGGGACAATTTGTCCATATGCACAAGTAACGATTAAATCTGGTTTTATCTCTTTAACAAATTCGTATTCTAATCTGATTTTTTCGACTTGATAAACTGGAATATTATGTTCTAGTGCTACTTTTTTAGTTGGAACTGGTTCTATAATCCCTTTTCTTCCAACTGGTTTATCCTTTTGAGCGATTAATCCGATTATGTTATAACCATCTTCGATTAATCCGTTTAAAATATGCGCAGCAATTTTAGGAGTTCCCATAAATAAGATTCGCATTTCTTTATGATTCATAAAAGTTCCTCCTCAACTTTAATATGATATCATAGTATCTAATTTGTGTCTAATTGATTATCCCATCATTTTCGACACTAATCTAGCAAATGACTCTAACACAGTAGAAATCACATTTATAATAAATCCACCGATAGTTTCTCCAGCATTAGCAAAGAAATTTCCATCATCATAATGTTGTGCCTCTTCTTTTAGAATTCCATCTTCAATTACTTGACTATTTGATAAGTGTTCTTCAACATTAACTATCGCATCAGACATATTATTACTTTTTCTTTCGCTTTCAGTTGAACTGCCAAGTAAGGAACCGACTACCACTAAAATAAAAAGAAATAATAACCCATGTTTCCAGAAATTTTTCATATTTATGACCTCCTATATTTATCATAGTGAGTAATAAAAGAAGATTTTGTCGATTTAACGATATAGTGATGGATTAAGTGTCATATTTAAACTATCCGCGATTAGAGAAGTTAAAATTTCAATACGTTGATCAATCTCTTTTGTCGTCAGTACTAAGTCTTGCCCAAATGAAGAAAAAATATCCTTTAGAACTTCTTTATCATAATCGATACTCATTTCATCACGAAGTTTTTGTAATGCTTGATATAAAATCGCGGTTGATGAAACAACTGTAGCTACCCCTAAAGCTATAACAGGAACATCTAATTCTTTTTTATTTAAAGCACGACGATAATTATTTACACCTCCTCCTGGTGCGATACCAGTATCCGTTATTTGAATCACTTTGTTAAGGCGAGAAAGATTTCTAGAGGCCAAAGAATCAATAGCAATTACTAAGTCAATATTAAATTCTTTGATAACACTTTGAATGATTGAAGCACTTTCTAAACCAGTAAGTGCCATTACTCCTGGTATTAAACATGCCACTTTTGTTTTCACTTCAAGATCTTTAAAAGACATTAAATGCGATGTTGCATTCATTTTTTTGATTACTCGTGGTCCTAATGCATCAGGAGCATAGTCTTCATTACCAAGACCGACAACTAAGATAAATGGTTTTTTCTTAATAATATTCGATTTTATAAGTGAAGCTAAATGGGAAGAAAGAACTTTCTTATAATTATCATAGTCATCACTATCATCGATATTTTCTAATTCGATTGAAAGGTAGGTTCCCTTTTCTTTTCCATACGGGTTATTTTCATCTTTAATAATCGTTTTAGCAATTTTCGCTTTGCCACGTTGATAATGACGTGATACAAAACTATTCTTTAAATCCTTTTTATTATATATTTCATCAGCGAAATCATAACTTTCTTTAATGATATCGTCGTATTCCATCTAGTTCACCTCATAGATTAGCATTTGCTAAAATCCATTAAACTATTGAAAGAAAAAATTGAATGTGATAAAATCACCACGTATCGATGAAATGAGGTGAACATTATGGCAAACATTAAATCACAAGTTAAGAGAATTAAGACAAACGAAAAAGCTAGAAGCAGAAACGCAAGTTACAAATCCGCGATGAGAACCGCGATCAAAAAAGTCGAGGCCGCTTGCAAAGCTAAAGATGTCGAAGAAGCGAAAAGATTACTTCCTCTTGCCGTCTCGAAGATTGATGCGTCTGTATCTAAAGGCATTCAACATAAAAAAACCGCTGCGAGACAAAAATCACATTTACAATTGCTCGTCAATGGTATCAACTAACTCCGTAAGGAGTTTTTTTTTACTCAAAATTAAGCATAAAAAGTTCAAAAGAAAAATATGGGTCAACTTTCATTTCTTTAATATCACAATCTAATTGATATAATTTTTCTAAAGTTCTAATTATTTTTGTTTGATCAAATCGGATTAAATTTTGTGCGCATAATTTGACACGGTACGGATGAACTCCAAGTTCTCCGGCCACTTCATTTTGATTATGACCTAAACTCAATAAATAATTCACTTGTAAATAGAATCGGATTTGCGTCGTCAATAAGGCGATTAAGCGAACCGGTTCTTCTTTCATCATTCGTAAATCAGTATATGTTTTTAAAGCTTTAGCCTTATTACCTTTAATGAGAGAATCAGCGATTGTGAAAGCGTTCATTTCAAGTGGTGTCGGAACAAGTAATTCAACATCTTGTAACTTTATATCTTTAGTATAAATAATTAATTTTTCACTTTCGTTCATAAAACTTTGGACGTCTCCAGCTGTTTTTTCTACCAATAATTCTAAGGCATCTTTAGATATTTTAGCACCCTTTTTCTCAAAAAAAACCTCACCAGTAGAAATAAGATTTTCTCTTTTTAAGCTTTCTTCAAACAATAATCTAGCGTGTTTTTCTAAGGCTCTATATATCTCGCTCTTTTTGTTTATAGTTTTTGTTTCAATCAATAAAATTAAATCATTTGATTCACTCGGGTGAGATAAGTAATCTATTAAGGAATCAAAATTTTGACTTTTATCATTATTCTTATTATCGTTTGCTAGAGGATAAAAATCCTCGATAACCACCACCTTCTTATCATAACCTAAGGCTGAGTAATCCAATTCATTTACAATATCTTGTATTAAATCATTACGAAGCGAATAGCGCGAAAAATTCATCGCATCAATTTGATCTGAAAGCAATGTTTTTACTAATTTTTTCATTCTTTTTTTTAAAAGAGGATATTGTTCACCATAAATTACATAGATCATATTTTCACCGCTTCTATTATAACGCAAATAATAAATCAAAAAAACTATATCGATAGAAAATACTTCCTTCTTTATCGGTCCTTCTAATGGTAATACCTAAATAATTTAATCTACTTAATACTTCTTCACTAGGATGACCATAGCGATTATTTTTACCAACCGAAATTATCACCTCTTTTGGATTTAGTGCTTTTAGGAATTCTTCCGAAGAAGAAGTTTTTGATCCATGATGGGCAAGTTTAAGATAATCTACTTTTAAATTGGGATTATCTTTTATTATTTTCTTTTCGATTGTTTCTGATATATCTCCTGTTAAAAGGAAATTATACTTTCCAACATTAAAATTTAAAACCGACGAGCAATCATTTGTATTTGTTCCATAACTGCAATAACGATTTAAATTATTTATTGTTATCGAACCGATATTTAATTGTTCATAATCGCTCCCTTCTATTAATCGTGAAACATTAAAATTTTCAATAATGGTATCTTTTGCACCACTATGATCAAAATCATCATGAGAAATTATTAAAGCATCTAATTTATAAATATGTCTTTTCTTTAGAAGAGGAATAATAACTTCCGTTCCAATATTGATATTATTTTTACCACCAGTATCCACTAAAATATGAGTATGATGACTATTAATTAATATAGCGTCACCTTGTCCTACATTTATAAATATTATTTCATCATATAAAAGATCGTTAATAGGACATTGAGAAAATAGTAATAATAAAATACAAATATGCGATAATCTTTTAAAAAGACGTTTATTTTTACATTCGAGATTGTAGATTATCATAATTACTTCAATCCCAAAAATGATACCCCAAATTATTCCGTCTTCAAAATATAATTTAAGACTCAAATGGCTTACTAATTCTAATAATTTTATAATTAATGGAGCGATAAGATTCATAAAAGGAACAATAGGAATTATTATTAATAAAAATTCGCTTAGTGGATACATAATAAAAGATAGTAACCATGTTAATGGATTTAAATAATGGTTATAAAAAATTATTAATGGAGTTATAACTAATTGAATAAGTCCTAAAAAAACTAGGCGAGGATATTTAAATTCATGAATGGCTAATATATATCTAATCGAATCAATAAAAAAGAGAATCGTAAAAGTTATAACAAATGTCTGTGAATAAACAAAATATGGATTAACGATAATGACAAAAATTCCAAATAAAGAAATTTGCACTTTTCTATCTAATTCTTTTTTCAATAGGTATTCGCTAAATTTTTTGATGATAAAAAAAACAAAAAATCTTGTTACTGAAAACCGAAATCCTCCGAAAAATAATAATGGAATCAATAATATCAGAGAGAGATTTTCCGCTCGTTTATGATTAAATTTTACATGCAAAAATCGATAAAATATTTTTTGTAAGAAATATAAATGAATTGTTCCAATTGTAAAAATATGACCTATATCTAAACCATATATTAAATCTTGAAAAAAATCATTTTTAAATTTGCTGTTAAAAATCAACTGGGAAATGATTTCTTTTACTCTATCATTATAAAATGCGAGAACAAAAGTTTTTATTTCTTTACATCTAATTGGAAATTGTAATATTACTTTAATATTGTTAGTTGATATTGATTGAAAAACCCCTTTAGTTTCTAAATACGCATTAAAATCAAAAGCTCCTTCTAAAACCTCAAAATCGATGTTATCAACATTTCCATCAACTATTAAAATATCAAATACTTCAAGATGATTATTATTAATTGGAACATAGAATCTCTGAAAGTCTTTTATGATTATAATATAGTTATCCCTTGCTTCAATTACTAGAGCAACATTAGAATTCATCGGAATATATTTTATAAACAATTGTACTAAATAAAATAAAATTGCTATACATAATCCACAAAAACATGATTTAAATATCTTTTTATTTTTGCGAAACAAAAAAATATAGGCGATGATGATTGGAACTAATAAAAAATGATATTTAAAAGCATAAAGGATAACAACTAAAGAGATAAAAAACCAAAGAATCATTTCAAAGTAACTATATCACGAAGTTTTTCGTAAGTTTTTGTTCCGATTCCTTTTACATTGATTAAATCTTCAATTGCTAGAAACGGTCCATTTTCTTCTCGATACGCAACAATTGCTTCAGCAACGCTGTTTGAAATTACATCAACAGACGCAAGTTGTGCTACAGTAGCAGTATTAATATTAATCTTTTTAGGTGTATCCAAGATTTCACAATCCGGATTATAACTAACTTTGCTGGGAATATAAACTCTATCTCTTCCTTCTAGTGGCGTGTCACGATTAAACGCATTTTCATCAGCACTTTCTAATAATCCACCGCTAGCATCAATCAAATCTCCTATCGTTTTTGTGGCTTCAATTGAATATGCGCCAGGATATACTACTTGACCTTCGATGACGATAGTTAAATAATCACCTGAACGATACTCACTTACAATCGTATTTTCCACCTGAATATTCGGATCAATCTGTGTCATTACAAATAATCCGATGATAGCAATTACTACAACGGCTAAAATTTTTAACATATTTTTTCCTCCTACTTTTCAATAGGGAAATTTTTGTAAAAAGAAAACACCGCCTAGACGATGTTTAATAATTTTTATTCATTTACGAAATCAAGAATTTCAACTTGGTATGGAGTCTTAACTTTAACAGTAACGATTTCTCCTTTTTTGTGTCCGAGAATTGCTTCGGCAAGCACACATTCGTTTGAAATCTTTCCTTCTAGTGGATTAGCTTCTACTGATCCGACAATGAGGTATTCATATTCTTCATTATCTGATAAATCTTTAATTTTCACTCTCGATCCGACTTTGATACCATTTGTAGCACGTCCGCCATCTTCGATGATTTTAGCATTTGCTAACATATCTTCGATTTGTTTGATTCTTCCTTCAACTTCAGCCTGACGAGCACGAGCAGCATCATAGTCAGCATTTTCGGAAAGGTCACCTTGAGCACGAGCAGCTTTTAATTCATCGATTACTTCAGGACGAACAACATCAATAAGATTTCTTAATTCGTCATCTAATTTCTTTTTACCTTCTTTTGTTAAAATAACTTTATCATTTGCCATAATAAGTTTTTCTCCTTTGTAGCACTAATATATTATAGCAAAACTTCATATGAATGCTAGAGAAAATTTTCGTTAATTAAGAAAAGCGACCCCAATGTTGAGATAAGTAGCAATTGTAATCCAAATTGCCATTGGAATTAAAATGTAAACACTTATTCGTGTCGCCTTACTATAAAAGAAAATAGAACTGATTAATACGAAATAGATAAATATAATTAGTACTACGCTAATAATCTTAAAATCTAAAACAAAGAATACTAGTGGCCATAAAACAGTTAGAAAAAGAAAAATATAATTTATTGATAATCCTCTTGAACGAAGTTCTCTTTGTCCATCACTTGCTCGATAAAAGAGAAATGTCGCAATCGCATTTAATGTATAAAGAACAATCCAAACTGGAGCAAATAACCATGCTGGAGGTGCAAATGGTGGCTTATTTAAAGATTGATAATCAACTTTAGAAAAAAGCATTATCAAACCACCAAGCACTAGGGCAAGAATACTCGGTAAAATCGTTTTTGCAAAAACAATAAATTTATCTTTAATAAAAATCACCTCGTTTTAGTCTATGTAAAATGAGGTGATTTCATGATTATTGATTTTGTTCTTCGTAAAATAAATCGATTTGTTCTTCGATTTCATCGTACTCTTCATCAGTTTCAATATCGAGTACATTACCTTTTTCATCGATGATACCCGCTAAAAGTTCATCATCATTTTCATCGAAGAAGACTACATAATTTTTGTTTTTTTCATCACTATGATACGTAAATAAAATCTTCAATTCAGTTTGCACACCATTTTCATCTACAAATACGATTTTTTCTGGTTCCATATTCTGATACCTCCTTATTAAATACCTAAATATGTTTCTAGAATGATGACTGCTGCCATTTTATCAATGACTTTTTTACGTTTATTACGAGACATATCTGCCGCAATCAAAACTCTAGTCGCTTGCTTAGTAGTCCATCTTTCATCGACTAAATGAACAGGTATACCTGGTATTTCTTTTTCAATCATCGCTTTGAAATCACGACACATACGTGAATGCTCACTTTCATCACCGGACATATGAAGCGGTAATCCCAAAGCGATATCTTTGATATCTTGTGATTTGCAATAATATTTCACTCTTTCCACAGCCTTATCTAATTCAAGACGTGGGAAACGAAAATTTTCAACACCGCTCGCAATGATTCGTAATGGATCAGAAACAGCGATTCCTAATGTCACTTCGCCTAAATCCAAACCTAAAGCTTTACCTACCATTAAAATTTACCTTCCAACTCTTTTAAGGCGTTATCGATATCAGCGATATTTTTAGTTCCGCCTTGAGCGCTATCTAGACGTCCGCCGCCAGATCCACCGACTAAGGCACATACATCTTTCATAATCATGCCCGCTTTGTAGTTACTTAAAGCCAATTTATTCACTCCACATAAGAATGTCGCCTTTTCGTTTTCGACCATCGCTAAGAAAACAACTGCATCATCATAAGCGTTTTTGACATAATCAAAGATGGTCATTAATGCTTCTTTTTTCATACTATCCAGTTTTAGCACTAACAAATGGCAATGTTCTTTTTCAACAAAGCGATTCTTTAATTCACGTGCTTGTAAAGTAGCTAATTTTTCATTTAAGATATTGTTTTCACGTTTAAGTTCTTCATTATCACGTTTCAAAGATTTAATCTTTGTTTCAATATTTCCATAGGAACCTGTTCCTACTTCGAGCATTGAACGATAAAGAATCTCTTCCCTCGTTTTTAATAATTCATATGCATTAATAGAACTTCTAGCTTCGATTCTTCTAATACCAGAAGCGATTGATTCTTCACTTACGATAACAAAGCAACCGATTGAAATAGTATTATCGACATGAGTACCACCACATAATTCGCGTGAAACACCACCAAAATCAACTACGCGTACGACATCGTCGTATTTTTCTGAAAATAATGCCATCGCACCAGTTTTTTTTGCTTCTTCTATCGGCATTTCTTTTATGGTACAAGGTAATGCACTTGCAATCATCTCGTTAACTATCTTTTCAACTTGATTTAATTGTTCATGACTGATCTTTTCAAAATGATTGAAGTCAAAACGAAGATATTCAGATGAAACGAAAGAACCTTCTTGATGGACATGTTCACCTAAAATCATTTGTAATGCCTTTTGTAGTAAGTGAACAGAAGAGTGATTCTTTCTAGTTGCCTCTCTTTTAGCTTTATCAATTTTTAATATAAATATATCACCAACTTTGATACTTCCGTATTTGACATTTACAGTGTGTAAATTTTGTTTATTGACGCTCTTATTGACATCAACGACATCTGCTTCACATTCATTATTTTCAATAGTTCCAGTATCGTGAAGTTGTCCGCCGCTTGTTGCATAGAAATTAGTGTTATCAAAAGCGACTTCACCTTCATCTACGATGACATCAACCTTAACACCATCTTTAAATAATCCGATAACTTTAGCCTTTAAATCAGAGGCACAATAGGTAAAAGTAGATTTTTCTTTAAAATTCAATAAATCGACAGATTGACGATTCATCGATTGAAGGTCGCCACGAGCAAGGCGTGCTCTTTCCTTTTGTTTATTCATTTCTTCTTTGAATCCTTCAATATCAACTTTAACACCTTTTTCTAAACAAATTTCTTCAGTTAATTCAATTGGGAATCCATATGTGTCATAAAGTTTAAAAGCATCGCTTCCAGAAAGAACTTTGTGATTATCCTCAATCAATTTTGAAAGCATTTGTTCACCGGCGCTTAAAGTAGTCGCAAACTTTTCTTCCTCTGTTCTAATCATCTTCATAACTTTATCTTGCTTTTCTTCAAGATATGGATAATAAGAATTCATAACTTTACAAACGACCGGAACTAATTCGTGTAAAAATGGTTTCGTAATGCCTAATTTTCTACCATAACGCACAGCGCGACGAAGGATTCTTCTTAAGACATAACCACGTCCTTCATTCGAAAATAACGCGCCGTCAGCAAGAGCAAAAGTACAAGTTCTAATATGATCAGCAATCACGCGATAAGCGATTAAATATTCTCCTTCATATGGATAAGAAGAAAGTTTTTGAACTGCTTCGATGTAAGGATAGAATAAATCGGTTTCAAAATTAGTCTCTGTTCCTTGAGAAATACAAGCAATTCTTTCTAAACCTGCACCGGTATCAATGTTTTTACGTGGTAATTCTTTATAATTTTCTCTTTTTACACCAGTTTCAGCATTATATTGAGAGAAAACTATATTCCAAATTTCAATGTAACGATCGTTTTCCTCATCATTTCTAAGAAGTTCGATACCACGATGAGTTGGGTCGTATTTTTCACCACGATCATAAAACATTTCGGTATTTGGTCCACAAGGTCCTTCACCGATTTCCCAAAAGTTATGTTCTAATGGTATTAAGTGATCTTCTGCAACGCCATGTTTCATCCATTCTTTTTTAGTTGCTTCATCACTGGGATGATAGGTAATATACAATCTTTCTTTTTCAATCGCAAAATATTTAGGATCAAAAAGTAACTCGGAGGCCCACTCGATTACTTCGGTGCGGAAATAATCACCGATTGAAAAGTTTCCAAGCATCTCAAAGAAAGTATGATGACGCGCAGTTTTTCCAACATTATCGATATCATTTGTACGAATTGATTTTTGTGCATTCGTGATACGATTGTGTTTTGCAATTTCTGAACCATCGAAATATTTTTTTAATGCAGCAACACCAGAATTAATCCATAACAATGTCGGATCATTATGTGGAATAAGTGAAGCGCCAGGCTCAATAAAATGTCCTTTACTAGCAAAAAACTCCAACCACATATTACGAATTTGTGCACTTGATAATTTCTTCATAAAGTCCTCCAAAAAAAATAAAAAAGTACCTCAGGAACGAAATCTCGCGGTACCATCCTGATTCGTCTTATATTTACGACGCTCTCAATTATGACTTTAACGCAGTCAACGATGGGATTAGCCATAGTCTCAAAAGTGGCGTGCTTGCTTCTTTATAGATCTTTTCACCAAATAGATCCTCTCTAAAATATTAAAGAAAGCTTATCTTTTTCTTTGACTTTATTTATTATAAGTCAAGTTTATGCCACTTACAAATGATATCGTTAAAAAAGCATATCTAATTTATCTTTTTGTTCTTTAGTTAATTTAATTAATGGTAACCTTAAATTCATACTTTTAAATCCGTAATGTTCTAATAGGCCTTTGATAGGAATAGGGTTTATTTCAATACTTAAAACATCAGCGACTAATTTTAAAAAATCTCTAAGAACAATATTATTGAATCCTAATTCGTAATCTTTTATCAATTGTTGATAGTCTTTTCCGTATATGATTGAGGCTACAGAAATAATTCCATCACCTTGACGAGAAATGCACTCAAAAAGATAATGATCATCACCAGTATAAACTCTAAAATTTGGAAATGAATTTTTGATTAAACTAATTAAATTAAAATCGCTGCTTGCTTCTTTTAAGCCGATGATATGCGGATAATTTTTAATTAATTTTTTTAAGGTAATAAAATGTAAACTTACTTTGCTTCTGGAAGGAACATTGTATAAGATAATAGGCTTATCGATACGCTTAGCGAGGTTTTTAAAATATAAGAAAAGTCCATTTTGAGGTGGATTTACATAATATGGAGTCACAATTAAAAATCCATCCACATCAAGATTATGAATATAATCTAACTCTTCAAAAGCATGTTTTAAAGTATTGTGACATAATGCGTAAAGCAGTGGTAATTTTGTATGTTCTTTACAAAAAGAATAAAGTTCTTTTTTTTCTTTATATGTTAAAGAAGAACCTTCTCCGGTTGTAGAACCAATCACTAAAGAATCATTACCATTCTCTTCAGCAAGTTTTAATAACTTTAATACTTCCCCATAATCTATTTCATCTTGTGCATTAAAAGGTGTCACCATCGCATTTATCACTTTGCCAAACATAGGAAATCCCCACTTTCATTTTAGAATATGCGACAAACGCCTAATTTGTGTAAGAAACTGATTGTATTTTTTTGCACATACAAAAATCAGATAAGAAAAACTAAAGAAGATTCATCGTTTATTAATAATATTAAAAAACGCGGATTTTACTCCGCGTTATAATATTGATTATTGTTGTTCGTCTTCTTTCTTAGTTTCGACTTTTGGTTCAACCTTCTTTTCTGGTTTTGGTTCGAATTCTTTATGGGAGAGATTGATACGTCCTTTTTCATCAATCTCAGTGACGATAACCTTTAAAGTTTGTCCCATTTTTACAAAATCTTTTGGATGATTGATGCGGTCCCATGATAAGCGAGAAACGTGAACCATACCATCAACGTTATTAAAGAGATTTACAAAGCAACCGAAACTTTCAATTCTTACGACCTTACCTTCATAGATTTCACCGACTTTTGCTTCTTTAACAATATCTTCAATCATCTTAACTGCTTTGTTGATACTTTCACGATCTTGGTGATAAATGATAACACGGCCGTCATCTTCAATATCAATCTTGACGTTATCACATTTAGCAATGATATCATTAATGACTTTACCTTGAGAACCGATAACATCTTTAATCTTATCGATATTGATTTTCATTTGATGAAGTTTTGGAGCGTATTTGCCGACATCTGAACGTGGTTTATCAATAGCCCCTAGAAGAACATTCATAATTTTTTCACGAGCGCCATGAGCTTGGTATAGAGCTTCGCGTAAGATTTGCTCAGTAATACCCTTAATCTTGATATCCATTTGAAGTGCGGTGATACCATTTTTAGTACCGGCAACTTTAAAGTCCATATCACCCAAATGGTCTTCCATACCTTGGATATCGGTTAGAATGGTGTATGGGCAACCTTCTTCAAGTGGGCCACTGGTGATTAATCCCATTGCAATACCCGCGACTGGAGCTTTAATTGGGACACCGGCTGCCATTAATGATAACGTGGAAGCACAAATTGAAGCTTGAGAAGAAGAGCCATTCGATTCGACAACTTCAGAAACTAAACGGATAGTATATGGGAACTCTTCTTCAGAAGGAATGACGTAGGAAAGTGCTCTTTCACCTAAAGCACCATGACCGATTTCTCTTCTTCCTGGAGACCCCATTCTCCCGACTTCACCGACTGAATATGGTGGGAAGTTATAATGGTGCATGAAACGTTTGCTTTCTTCATCTGTTAAATTATCAATGATTTGTTCATCGTTAGCAGCACCTAACGTACAAGCAGAAATAACTTGAGTCTGTCCTCTTGTAAACATTGCAGAACCATGAGTGCGTGGCAAGATATCAATTTGAGCATCGAGTGGACGAATCTCATCAAGCTTACGTCCATCAGGACGAACTTTATCGATGGTGATTAAACGTCTCACTTCGTCTTTAACGATGTCGTGTAAAATATCCTTTACTTGTTTAATAACATCTTGTTTTTCTTTTTCGGTTTCATATTTTTGCTCTTCGTAACTAGCGATAACTTCATCATCAATAGTATCGATTGCAGCATATCTTTCAAGTTTATCAACAATTGAAACAGCCTTGATCAAACGATCTTTAGCGACATTTTCAACTGCAGTTTTTAAATTTTCATCAATTTGATATAGTTCGATGGTTCTCTTTTCTTTACCGATTTCTTTAATGATTTCAGTTTGGAAAGCACATAATTTTTTGATGGCTTCGTGGCCGAACATTAAAGCAGCTAACATATCTTCTTCACCAACTTCAGCAGCACCGGCTTCCACCATATTAATAGCCTTAGCAGTACCGGCTACAGCAAGATGAATATCAGATTTAGCATTTTCTTCAACACTTGGGTTAATGATGAATTTACCATCAACTCTACCAACGTAAACACCGGCAATCGGTCCATCAAATGGAATATCTGAAATTCCTAATGCTAATGAAGAACCAAACATCGCAGTCATTTCTGGAGTCGCATCTTTATCCACCGACATCACTGTGTTAACGATTTGAACTTCATTTCTAAAACCTTCTGAGAACATCGGACGAATTGGACGATCGATGAGACGTGCAGTTAAGGTAGCATGTTCTCCCGGGCGCCCCTCTCTTCTTAAGAAACTTCCTGGAATTTTTCCAACCGCATATTGTTTTTCTTCATAACCGACAGTCAGCGGGAAAAAGTCGGTATCTTTTGCTTGGTCAGAGGCACAAGCTGTGGATAAAACTACGGTATCATTCAAGCGAACTAACACAGCGCCATCTGCTTGTTTAGCAATTTCGCCTGCTTCAACGATCAGTTTTTTTCCTTCAAAATCTAGTTCAAAAACCTTTTTTGACATTTTTTTACTCCTTTAACTTTCTTATTTTAGCACATTAATTATATTTTGATATAAAAAAATCAAATCTTATTTCACATTCATTTAAATTTTAAGTAAAAATTGTTGAAAATTCTTTTAGAATTTCAGTTAAACTACACTATTATGTAAAAGTTTGAATATTTATATATATTCGGTAATATAATTTCTAGAAATTATAGAAAAAAGATGTTATCATATAATAGAATATTAAAAGAGGTGCTACATATGAAAAAATACATCGGTATTGACTTCGGAACTTCAAATACATTTATTTACGCTTACAAAAAAGGATTGGTTTTTAACGAACCAACTTTATTAGCCATTAATACTAAATCGCACAAGGTGGAAGAAATTGGTTATTTAGCCAGTAAACTCATCGGACGTACAACTGAAAATGTTAAGGTTGTCGCCCCCATTAAGAATGGTACTATCGCTAATCTATCGCACTCCGTTTTGTACTTAAAGAAAGTTTTCTCAAATTTAAGAATGAAACGTTATGTTCGTAAATCAACCCTTATTTTCGCCGTGCCTGCCGCAATTACATCAATAGAAAAAAGAGCTCTATACGAAGTCGGTTATCGCTTAGGTGCGAGAAATGTCATTTTGGAAAGTTCTGCTAAATTAGCGGCACTTGGTTCTGGTATCTCATTAGAATCGCCAAAAGGTTCTTTGACCGTTAATATCGGTGGAGGCATTTCTGATGTCGCCGTCCTTTCAAGCGGAAATATCGTAATTAGTAAATCTGCACCATTTTCTGGAATGTTACTTGATGAAGCTATCCTTCGTTACCTCCGCAATAAGCATCACTTAATTGTCGGTTCTAAAGCTGCTGAATTTATCAAAATGAAAATCGGTTCTGTTGAACAATTCCCAGAAAATCGTCTTGTTGAAGTAACTGGAAGAGATATTATTTCTTCTTTACCTCACTCCGTTATCGTTTCTACTGCCGAATTAAAATCAGTCTTATTAAAGCAACTTGATTCATTAACCGAAACCATTGTCGATTGTTTGGAAATGACTCCTCCCGAATTGGCAAGTGACATTATGGAATCGGGTATTGTTATCGCTGGCGGTGGCGCTCTTTTAAACGGACTTCGCTCCCAACTCGAAAAAGTTTTAAACATCCCGGTAAGACTTGCGCCTGAGCCATTAAACTCAGTAACGATCGGATTAAAAATTTACACCAATAATTTAAATTCAAAATAGGACGCTGATAAGCGCCCTATTTTTTATATTAGTTGTTATTATTTATTTTTAAATAAGGAATATTGAATCACTACAGTTACTATGGATAATCCAATCGATAATAATGTAAAACAAAGTACTAAGGCTAATTGATTATCTTGCCCTTCAAGTAATACGTCTAATAAAACGAATAATAATCCGCTTATAAATGCTCCAATAACTAATGTAAAACCATAATTCTTAAACTTAGCAAACTTTTCTACATTAAATAATCCTGCACCGATAAAGGCCATCATCACTATTAAAATAATAAGTATAATTCTTACCACAATCACTTTTTGTATTTCTCCACGATTAAAGCAGTCTTTCTCTTTTCATATTCTTCTGCGGTGAGCATGCCGGTATTGAAAAGATTTTGAAGATGCTCTAATTGAACTTGTATACTTTGAACTTTTTTAATTTCGGTATCACTCAATCTATTTGGTGTCGGAGAAATAGTGTTGATGAAATGTGTGCCTTTATCAAGTTTAGGCTTTTTCAACCGATCTTGATTTTGTTGATACCAACTCTTTTCAGCAATTTGATAACTATTCATATTACGAATGCTAAAAGATGCCGCCAGTTTTACATTTTGATTGACAACATGGTACTTGATAAGCATTCTTGCATCCGCTTCAGTCACCGGAAGAAGTTCTTTTCGCTTTAAGATGCGTTTTAACATAAATCCTTCAACATAGAAAGTAAAAAATAAATGAAGGATAACAATAAATGCAGTTCCAAATACAAAGTAGTATTTGCGCCTAAAAAGCATTAATAATTTAGTCGCTAGATTAATGATTTCCGCTGGTAATGGAATATAATTAATGGTTTTTACAATGTACTCCATTCCTGGAAGTGGTGTGAAATAGTAATAAAGACAAATTAAAATCAAAAACGAAAAAATTCTCAATCTAAAAAGAAGATAAAAAGGTCCAAAGATAAGATATCGCCATGAAAACCCGATTTTCTTTTCTTTGACATTATTTAAACGATCACTAACTTGTATTTGTGCCATTTAAATTTCTCCTCTCTTTTATAAAAAGTATACCACACGAAAACAAAAGTTAAAACTGAGTAGAAAAAAAACATGCCGAAGCATGTTATTTTCTGATTCCTAATTCAGCAATCAACTTTACATAAGCATCGTAGTCATTACGGCTTAAGTAGTCAAGTAATCCTCTTCTTTTACCGACAAGCATAAATAATCCTCTACGTGAATGGTGATCATGCTTGTGAACTTTAAGGTGTTCAGTTAAAGAATTGATTTGTGCAGTCATTAATGCGATTTGCACAGCAGTTGAACCGGTATCTTTTTCATCTTTTCCGTACTTTTTGACTAGTTCTTGAACTGTCTCTTTTGCTAATGCCATTTTTTTATCCTCCTATCAGCTTTTCTTAACTTATTCATAGAAGATCGTTGGAGATTCGATAATCTGCGGATAAGTCGCTCTATTAATATAAACTTTATAATTAGTTAGTGCAACAAGTTTAATCTTTTTTACTAAAATAATTGCGTACATCTTCTTTATTTTTACTAAGCATTTTTATCAATTCCTCGAATGATGCAAATTTTTGTTCATTTCTTAAAAAAGAATAAAATATTACTTCAATTCTTTTCCCATATATATCAGAAGAATAATCTAAAATATGAGTTTCAATAATCGGTTCTTCAAGTTCCATTATAGTAGGATGTCTTCCGATATTAATCATCGATAAATACTCTTTATCGTCCACTATTACTTTTCCGATATAAACCCCATTTTTAGGTAATACATATGAATATAAAGGCTTCACATTTGCGGTTGGAAAACCAAACTTGCGACCATTTTGAAGACCTTTAACAACAGTACCAATTATCTTATAAGGACGAGTTAATAACTCATTAGCTTTTTCAATTTGACCATTTTTAATCAAATTAACTATCCTCGTTGAAGATATCTTTTCTTCTTCATCTAAAACCTTTTCAATCACTTTTACTTCATATCTACCTTTTGAAAGATTGACGAGATCATTGACTTTTCCTTCTGCACGATACCCAAACGAGTAATCAAATCCACAAATGATTTTTTTAGCGCCTAATTTAATTATAACCTTTTCGATAAAATCCTCTTTTGAAAGTTTCATGACTTCATCATCAAATTCAAGAACAATTAAATAATTAATACCTAATGCCTCTAGTATTTTTTTTCGTTCTTCGATCGGCGTCAATAATTGTTCTTTTTTATGCTTACTATAAAAAAATGGTGATATAGAAAATGTCATCACGGCACTTTTTAAATTACACTGCAAACTTTCTTTCACCAATTGAAGATGTCCCTGATGTAGTCCATCAAAAAAGCCCAAGCATAAAGCAAGATCATCAATATAATCCACTTCATATAATTTGAGCTTTAAAGTCTTCATATTAAAGCAATCCGCGTTCGCAACGATATAAGTTACTATCTTCACGGCGATAGACAGCAAGTGCGATTCCTTCGGCGTTTTTAATCACCAATAAATCATTAGAATCATCAATGTTAATTGCAACACCATTTCTAACCATTTTTTCAATTTTACCAAACACTTTAAATGAAGGGAGATGATTTAAAGCCTCCTCGATCGGAATGAAATCTTCTAAAGTTATATCATTAACTTCTTTAGCTTGCTTGAGATCATATGGTCCAACACCAACTCTTGTTAACATACTTAAAAATCCGCCAAACCCAAGCTTGTTACCGATATCTTCTCCAAGAGTACGAATATAAGTTCCTTTTGAGCAAACAACATCAATGATAATCTTATTAAGAGTAATTGAAAGTACATCGATTTTTTCAATGGTGACTACGCGTTCTTTGCGTTCAACTACTTCACCACGCCTCGCTTTTTTATATAGCTCTTCACCATCTTTTTTAATGGCGGAATACATCGGAGGTACTTGTTTAATCTTGCCGACAAAAGAAGCGCAAACTTTCAAAACTTCATCACGATCTAATGGTAACCTTACACCTTTTTTCTCAACGATATTTCCAGTGCAATCTAAAGTATCGGTATTGGCACCTAAAGTTATTTCAGCGATATAATGTTTATTTAAACCTTCAAGATATTGTGCAATTTTAGTGGCTTTGTTAACTGTTACTACCATTAATCCATTAGCAAAAGGATCAAGAGTTCCTGTGTGACCAACTTTTTTTACCTTTAATGTTTTTGAAATAGAATTAACTAGTTGTCTTGAAGTTAATCCGATTGGTTTATTAACTAATAAAATACCATCCATAAGGTTACCTCGCATACTCATTCTATTATAGTGGAATCTTTTGAAAAAAGAAATTGTTTAAATTATCTAGTTAAAATAAAAGACCTGCAACTACAGGTCTTCGAAATTTAAAGACTTAAGAAGTGCTTTATGAATTAAATCCGGTTTCTTTAATACATCTTTTAAGCAAGCGCCTTTAGCTTCATAGTAGAACTTACATTTCGGTTCGGTTCCGGAAGGTCTAATAGCGATTGAGGAGCCATCCGCTAAATAAAATTTAACTAAGTTAGTTTTTGGTAAATGATCCATTACATGCTTGCCTTCTTTATCAATGCGTATTTGCTTTAAATAATCCTCAAAGATTACTATTTTTTGACTTCCGATTTTTTGAAGTGGTTTTTCGTGTAAAGTATCCATGATTTCTTTCATCTTATCAAATCCGGTTTTACCTTTAAAATAAATCGAGAATAATTTATCTTGGCTATAGCCGTGACGGCGATAAATCTCATCTAAAGCGACATCGATATTAACACCATGCAAACGATGATAATTGGATAATTCAGCGATAGTAATCATAGCTTGCAATGAATCTTTATCACGAGTGAAATCTTTGACAAGATAACCATAAGATTCTTCATAACCAAATTCAAACGTTTTTTCGTTAGTTTTATTGTAATGCTCAATTCTTTCCCCGATATACTTAAAGCCAGTTAAGACCGATTCAGATTGAACGCCATAATATTTTGCAATTTCTCTACCTAAAGAAGAAGTTACGACAGTATCAAAAATAACGCTATTATTCTTTAAAAATCCTCTTCTTTGACGTTGTGATAAGATGTAATCAATCATTAAAGCACCGGTTTTATTGCCACTTAATAAAGTGTAATCTCCTTCGCTATTTTTATAAGCAAAGCCAACACGATCACCATCTGGATCTGTGACAAGAATGATATCCGCATCATATTTACGTGCATATTCTAATGGTAATTCAAATGATCGCGGATCTTCAGGATTTGGAGATTCAGTTTTTGAAAAAAGCGGATCGGCAACGCATTGCTCTTCAACTGGAATCACTTCATAACCGAGTTCTTTAAAAACTCGCATAGCTGGAAGATAGCTTGCACCATGCTGTGGTGAAAACACAATCTTAAAATCCTTTTTAGAAAGCGTATTATCAAATTCAATACTCTTAATATGTTTAACGTAATCATCATCAAAATCTTTGCCAATCTTGATAATTTGGCCCTCTAAAACATAACGCTCAACTTTAACATCGAGTTCAAATCCTAATTTATCAATAATTTCAACAAGTGGTTGAATTTCATCAGGAACGATTTGACATCCGTTTTTATCATAAACTTTATAACCATTATATTCTTTTGGGTTATGAGACGCAGTAATCATAATACCACCAACCGCATTTGCCTTTCTAACTGCGAAAGAAAGTTCTGGAGAAGGACGCAAAGATTCAAAAAGATAGGTTTTTATTCCAGATTGCGAAAGAACTTGAGCAGCTTCATTAGCGAAAGTTTTTGAGAATAATCTATTATCATAAGAAATAACTACACCACGGCTGCGCGCATCATTATATTTTTGAAGCAAATATTTAGCAAAACCAATGGTCGCTTTACGGACCACGAAAACATTTAATCTATTGCTTCCGGGACCTAAAATTCCGCGTAATCCAGCGGTACCAAATTCTAACTCACGATAAAAAGCGTCTTCAATTTGCTCGGGAGTATAATTAATTAATTGGTTTTTAGTGTCGTCAGTAACTTTTTCGTCACTTAACCAACGTTGATATTTTTCTTTAACTGTCATAAATCTCTTACGCCTGCTTCCTGTTGTTCAATCGTATCGACCAAATTCTTATAACGGTCAATGCCCGATCCGTACCCTAATACCTCAATCCATGCATACACATACTGATCTTTTTCAAAGTTGGCGCTGAATCTAGATAAATAGTAATTGCTAAGCATCGCTTCAAAAAAGGTCTTAATATCGGCATAGGGGCGATTGTCATAGATAATAACTTCTGTTTCAGCGAGCAAGAACCCTAATTTAAAATATGCTTTATTTTCGTTAGTGACAAATTCTTGTTCAAGTTTAAGCACCTCATCATAAGTACGTGGGTTACTGACTTTCAGTCCGCTAAACTCCATGTATTTAGACAGTAACTTATATTTCAAGAAATCTTTTAAGTAAATATCTATAAGTGGTCCATATGAAAGAATCTTTCTTCCTAAATCTTTCAAATTATCGAAACTATAACCATGATAACGGAGTTCCATAAAAGGATTAAAGATATATTGAATCTCAAAAATGAATGGATAAAAGTCTTTTTCTCTTTTTGCTAATTCAATAACTTTTTCATACTTTTCCGGATCTTCTAGTTTTAAAATTCTTAAAAATTTAATGCTATTTATTAACTTAAAACATTCTTCCGGATATTCGTTAATGACAAGACCAAAGTCTTCAAACGAGTAAATTTCACGATCTTTTATCGTTATTGTAAAACTCATTTAATGACACCTCCTATCATAAGACCCATAATAACGCCAACAATAAGTAATGCGAAAATAGTTACACCCATTAGGAATGAATAGATTCCCTTTTCTTCTTCACGACGAATGCGGCGACGATGATGGTTAATCTTGTCTAGATAAACTAAACATGGGTAATATTTAGCTAGATCGCAATATATTGAGGCTTTTTTCTCTAAAGCGGTGCGATTGGTAATCGAATCCATTAAATCAACATATAGGCGAGCTTTATCACGATTATATTTTTCAATGATATCTCTACCATTCACTACTAACATATGGCGAGCAGAAATATATCTTCTTAAGAACTTTCTTCTTCTTGAGATGTCAAATATAAAGAACATATCAAATAAAAACACAAATACTAAGAAGACAATATATGATACTCCTGCTGTCCAATAGAGAATATTTTTTAAATTTCCCTCTCCTTCTTGAAGTAACATAAAATAATTGTGAACTGGATTCTTAAACATGAAACTAGCAAGAGCTACAAGCGAAAGAAGAATCGACATTAATAGTAAGAATTTCTTTGAACGATTATATATCTTACGCTTAGGTAAATTTCTTCTTTTAAACATAATAACCCTCATTGGGTTAATTATTAATGTTTCTGCATCAAGTACCCAATTTGAGAATACTTTTTTAACACGTTCGACTTTAAACCTACTAGTATAGTTACTATCTTGAGCGATATCACTAAGTGAACGATCTTTTCCATCAAATTCCATTTTAATATCACCTAAAGTGACAGAACGTTTTTTCTTTTCTAGATAAAGCAATGGATTAATATGATTTAAATCGTTAGAAATATGTAATAAATAAAATATTTTTCCTGATAAAATAACCGCATCTTCATAACTTTCAACATTTTCAAAAGATATGCCTTCGTATAAATCTTTAATCTTAAAGATTGACGAAGAATAATAATTGCGATTTTTATTTAAATTATATTTTAGTTCTGCATATTCTTTAGAATTTTTCAATGTATCAAGATATGATGGTAAAAACTTCTCAGTATCCGCTCCAAAGATATCTGCTAAAAGAACAGCTTTTTCGATTTTTTTCATAATCCTAAGCCTCCTTTTAGAATTTCCTCAATCCAAATAAAAGCATCTTTTAAAATGCCTATGTCTAAGAATGATAGATTTTTTAATACATATGTTAAAACAAAAGCAAAAGCCATAAATACTGCGCTATTAAAAATGATAAGTGGCAAATGAATAAAGAATGATTTAAAATCCACTCCATACTTAACACGTTTCATAAGATATTTCTTCTTAAATAAGCAAAGTGTAATCAAGCGGATTACAATATAGGCTAAAACCAACGCTAGTAAAAAGAAAAGCACGCTTAGCATAAGTTTTATAGTCTGATCATCTAATTGATATTCATCGAAGATAACTTTACCTGACGATTTTATTTCACGTACAAACTTGTTACGGAACTTTTGACAAAATGGAATGTATTTATCTAAGAAATACCATATGGTAGTAAGACTTGATGCCAACAAAATACTAATGCTTTGACGTTTTATTTTAGAATCTGATGAACATAATTCAAAAAACAAGATGACAATAGCTATAACGATTAGAACATTAGACACAGTTAAAATGCTCATGTTTGTCTCCTTATTTATATATAAATAATATATCAAACATTATAGTCATTTCTATATAAAAGACTAATAATTTCTTTTTCTTTTTTTGGAAATTCTATTTTAAACGTACGATTTGATAAATAAGAAAGCTTTCCATCAATCTTTTTAAACGAAAATTTATAAGCGTGGAGAAATTGACCTTCATAGTTAAATCTTTCCTTAAATCTACGATTTGCATCGATATCGCCATATTTTCCATCTCCTACTATCGGATGACCAATAGCTTGAAAATGAACACGCAATTGATGAGTCCTACCAGTTAAAAGTTTTGCTTTAACTAGACTAAAACCATCTTTATAGATTACTTTTTCATATTTTGTATGCGCCTCTTTAGAGCCATTCTTTAAACTTCCAACGTGGACCAAGTTTTTCTTTTCATCTTTGATTAAAGGTAAATCTATACTCCCTTTAGTTTTAACATCTCCGACAAGAAGAGCGTAATATTCTTTCTCGATTTGATCTTTTTCTTTAAATAGTTCCATCAATTGTTGAAGTGCTTCAGTTGTTTTACCAAAGAGCACCATTCCAGAAGTATTTCGATCTAAACGATGCGCTGGTGAAGGTATAAAAGTATTTGAAGATGTTTCAAACTCACCTTTTTCACTTAAATAACCTAATACTTGATTTGTTAAAGTGATACGTTTTTCATCTTGATCACCATGAACTAAAATTCCAGAAGGTTTATTAACAATTAATATGTTATCATCTTCATAAACAATATCTAGTTTAACATGAGAATTTATTATTGTTCTAGGCTTTATAAATTCTGACAACTGATTATCAGTTACATAAATTGTAATTAAATCATTTTCCTTAACCTGATATGCGATATCAATTTTTTTACCATTAACTTTAATATCTTTTTTTCTAAAAAGACGATAGATAAAACTAAGCGGAGCCTCGTTTAAAGTTTTCCTAATCAATTTATCGATGCGTTGTCCACTTTCTTTATTAGTGACTACGATTTCTTTCATAACTATCCTCTTTTCTTTCCTATTATATCATCTTAATCTTCACTTCTTAAGTTAATGGTAATAAAAAATATTTTTTTAATGACATTATTATTTTTTTATAGTATAATTCTTTTTGCGTTGGAGGAATACCCAAGTGGCTGAAGGGGCTGGCTTGGAAAGCTAGTAGACTTTTAATCGGGTGCGAGGGTTCGAATCCCTCTTCCTCCGCCATTAGCACCCAATTTGAACCCAAGCGGTTGAAGTCTGGTGCTTTTTCTATGTTCGGGGCTTTTTAACTCGTCAAGTTCGTCCTTGTCGAGTTTAACTTTTGTTGGCGCGTCGGGCGAAGTGTTGTAAAAGATATAAACGCAGTCATCAAAGAGGACAACACGATAGATGAACGAGTTGAAAAATTCGTTTTTTTCCTCGTCGTTTTGGTATTTCTTCCTCGCAAAGTAAGTCAGGAACGCCTTTACCGTTTCGTATTGTAACGGTTGAACTTGTCTTGCTTTTTCCAATGCAATCTTTTCTTCGAGAATATCATTTTGCTGTTCCAAAGCAAGCAGTCTTTCTTTGGTAGACTTCGTAACAACTCCCTCGGCGATAGCGTTCAAGAAGCCGTTTATGGACTTTTGCACTTGCTGTTGCTCCTTTTCGAGCAGAGCGAGCGAGTCGGACTTTGTAATGCTACTGTTGAATTTTTCCACGACCGCCGAGGCAATTTTGTCTATCGCCTGAGGTTTTAAGACGTATTCGATTGTTGCTTCAAAGACGAGGTTTTCGAGCTTCTCTTTTGTAATGTTGCTCTTGTTGCATTGATCCTTGTTCTTCTTGCGGTTAAAACACTTGTAATAGTGATAGATCTTGCCCGTATGACTCGTTCCGTCCTCGGCGGTCATGAGCGTGCCGCAGTATCCGCAGAAGAGTTTTCCGGACAAAACGTATTCGCTGTGTTCCTGTACGGTCTTTTGCTTGTGCCGTTGATTGTCCATTATACGGTTGCAAGTTTCGTATGTGTCCTTGTCCACAATAGCGGGGACGACGTTTTCATAGGTTTCGCCATTGTTGATGACAATTCCCGCATACTTGCTGTTGCGGATAATTTTGGCAAACGAATTGACCGTAAATGCCGCTCCACTTTTGTTGCGGATACCTTGCGCGTTTAGCCTGTCCACAATGCTTTTGGCTTTCTCTCCGCTCTTATAGCGGGCAAACATATCTCGCACGATTTCGGCTTCGGTGGGATTGACTGCCCAATGTTTATCCACAATGTCATAGCCGAATAAACAATTTCCACCGATGAAATAACCTTTTGTGAGGCTTTCTTTAATGCCGCGCTTGACCTTTTGCGAAAGTTCGGCGGAGTAATATTCCGCCATGCTTTCAAGGACACCCTCGATGAGTATGCCGCTCGCATCCTCGGTTATATTTTCCTTTGCCGAGAGGACTCTCACGCCGTTCTTTTTCAGTTTAGCCTTGTAGTTTGCGCTGTCGTAGCGGTTACGAGCAAAGCGGTCTAACTGGTAGACGAGGACGTAATCAAATGTCTTTTTCTTGCTGTCCTCGATCATTTTCAGGAATTGCGGACGTTTGTCCGTAGTTCCCGTTAATTCTCTGTCTATATATTCTCCAACGACAGTTAAGTCCTGCCGTTTGGCGTAATCATAACATTCGCGGAGTTGTCCCTCTATGGATTGCTCCGTCTGTGTGTGCGAGGAAAACCTTGCATAAATAACTGTTCTCTTTTTCATTGTTTTCTCCTTTGCCCGAACACTCTGCTTGGCGTAATATTGCTCATATCGCCGCCGCTTCTCATATAGTCGAGCAGTATGTTTGCAAGTATCGTCGCACTTGCTTTTAATTTCTCATCGGGGAGATTAAGTTCCCCATAAGTTGTTTGTTTGGTTTGTAAATCTACCTTTGCACAGTTTTGTTTCAATTCTCCTTATTTTTCTATTTGTGCAGTTACGATGTTCTCTGGCTGAATGGATACAATGTTCTCTCTCCATATTCACAAAAATCCTCCTTTTTAGATTTTGTAAATTGTGGGTAGAAACAGTTTGTTCAACCGGACTCTATCCGTTTTGTCGGTGTAAAATTATTTCTCGGACTTGTCCGACTCAAATCCGAAGAAATCGTCATAACCGTCCATAATCTTTGCCAAAGAAGTGTTGTGTTCCGCCGCTTCGTCGAGCAAAGCCTTATAGCCGGCTTCTATTAGTTGTATTTTGGTAAATCCATACTTTTTGAGAAAAAAGTTGATGTTCTCAGCTGTTTCCCTCGGTACGCTCGTTCCCCACGAAAGGCTTTTTGCCTTTCTCTCCGCTTTGTGCTTCTCCTCATAACGCTTGTCTTTGATCGCTCTCGGTTTCTTTTCCATAATAACCTCCGTAAAATATGCGTGTCGTATGAATACGATTATATCTTTTTCTTTGAGGTTTGTCAAGAGATTCAAGCGAGATTCTTAAAAGCCGTCGTAATAAAGTTCGTCGTAAAGGTCGCCGTCTGTCCGATGGTAACGCTTACGATGGCTTTCCACCGTATTCTTGATGAGGGAGAAGCTCTCGCCGCGCTTCGCTCCGTATTTCTCGGATACTTCCTTGAAGAAGTCCTCTTGCAAAGCAGAGTATGACACCAACCCGCCGCGCGCTTTCCAGAATGCGCTATGGGAAAGCAGTGGATTGTCTATCTCTTCCCGATGCCTATACATAGGCATATCGTACTCGTCGCGCAGTTGAAGTCTGTTGCCTACCTCGCTTTTGTCATTGCTCATAATCTTTTCTTGCCATACTTCCGTAATTGGAAGATAATAGACAAAGAGGTTTCGCCTGTTCGGCTCGGTGACGATTACTGCGCAGATGATGTTCTCATGTGTGCGCAAGAAGCCCACTTTGTCTATGGCGTATTGGTAGCAAACTTTGAAATAGGCTCGTATATCCTGTTCGGAATTGAAACCGTCCCAAAACTCACGATTGCCACCGAATTGCAGACACTCCAAAACAACGTTCTTGCCTCGGTTGTTGAATCTCGCGTTCGTAGACTTCATTACATCTGCCCACGCCTGTTCGGTCGAGGACGCCTTTTTGAAGTATTCTACCTTATACCGCTGTTCGCAGTCTTTGAGGTATTCGTCTATACTTTGGAAGTCTTGCGCCTTATGCGATATGACGGAAATTGTCGCGTGCTTATCTCGCGGGTACTTCTGTTCTGGCATTCCCATTTTGTTCTCGTAATACTTGTAAATCTTGTTTCACCTCCTTTCGAGGGCAGAAAAAACAGCCCTTTGTTCAAGGACTGCTTATCACGTTTCGATACTCCCTCAATTATAAGCCACGGGAACGCCGAAATTATTAGTCGTTACGAAAAATTTTTTATTTTAGCAACTTTTTGCCCGAATAGGCTTTATAGAATTGCTCGATACGCTTGTTTCTTGACTTTGCAAAGAACGGATAAAAGCGTTGAGTGAGAAAGTCGTAAGTAGATATTTTCAGGCGGATTGCGATCTTCTCCGCCGTGGAGTAGATGCTTGTATAGGCTTTGTCCGAGTCGTGGAGTCCCGATTGCCGCCGACGGTTCATTTCCGTCATAAGGCGTACATAGACGGCTTGCACAATGGGCGGTCTTTCGCCGTAATACTCCTCAAAGTGCAAGCGTTCTTCTTCGTCTGCGGCTTCTTTGTATTTCGCTATATCTTCGTCTATTTTGTCCTCGTCAAAGAGGTAATAGGTCATAAGGTAGCGGCAGAACTCTCCCACGCTGTAATACCAATGGGCGAACGGTAGCAAATCCAATAAAAGCCAACGAATGACAAATTCGAGTTCGACGTCTAAATAATTAGGCATCGTGCTTGTATCGAGGAAAATATCCCAACATTTGCGGACATACGCTTCGGGGCTTGCTTTCTTCAATTCGGCTTTCGTGACTTTCTCTTTTGCCTTTTTGAGCGTCATGGAAATATAGCCCTGCGTAAGACCGAGTTCTTCCGCCGCTTCCGCCTGCGTCTTGTCCTCAATCACGCAGAGAGTGTAAACCTCAAACTCTCTGTCTGTCAGGTCATCTGTATTCCGCAACGCTTTCGGCGGATTCCTTTCTGCCTCGGCAAAACTGAAATTCTTATCTATGAACTGTTCCTGTTCTTTGGGTGAGAGCAAGACTTCGGTGTCCCTGTCCGGGAGGATGGTATTATGGCGTTGGTATGTATGGGTGTTGTTATACTCCAACCGATCCATCTCGATGAGCGTTTCCCATTCCTGTTCGCTGACCTCAACCGTGATGTAATACTTGTTGCCGACGTGCGCGTTTGCAATCTCCTCGTCTGCGGGGTAATAGTAGAGAACTTTGCCGTCCGTAGGCGCAGGCTGTTTCTTCTTGTTCAAATGATACGCTAACTTATCCATACGACAATTATACCACACCAAACATGACAATACCTGTCACCATTATAAAATTTTCCAAAGAAATTTTAGTGGGCATACCCCATACCAAAAGTGCCACAAAATGGGCAGAAAAACGGATGCCTAAGCAGGATAAGGAAGTTGGTCACAAGTGCCACAACTTCGCCCCTCAACAAGCGGGAAACCCGCTTTTGTGTTTGATCGGAAATTTTATGGTAAGAATAGGCGGCAAGTATATCAAAGCCCTTGACGTACGCGCCGAAATATGCTAAAATATTGCTAATAAGATGTTAAGCGGAGTATAAGATGACTTATTCTGAAAAAATCAAGAGCGCTCGTGAGAGGTTACTGCTTACGCAGGAAGAATTTGCTGCGAAACTCGGAGTGAACTCGGTTACGGTTTGCAGATGGGAAACCGGCAAGTGCGAACCGACTTTGAAAGCAAAAAGATTGTTTCGGGACTTTTGTGCCGAACAAGGACTGACGTTTGAGGACTGATCTATGCCGAAAACAAAAGAACAAATTCGGGTCGATATACCCAAAAGCTGACAATACGGTGACGCGCCAATTGCGCAAAGGATAGCAACGCAAATATATATTATGAACAGATGCTTATATAACAACAATTTTAGCGATTTTATCGGGATGGACGGCAGAACGATTTTGGGCGAACTGTGTGAGAATTACCACGGAGAAGCGCTCACCACGACGCGTGAGGCGTGGAGTGCCGAGATATCCATCATGAAGGATGTCTTGCACTCTTTTTCGGGCGTGCATGGACAAATTATTTTTGAATATGATATTCCTCGGCTCGGCAAGCGGATCGACGTTGTTTTGTTGTTCAAAGGTATCATATTTTGTCTTGAATTCAAAGTCGGCGAAACAAAAATTTTAGTGAGCGACATTGACCAAGTGCTTGATTATGCGCTTGATTTGAAGAATTTTCATAAGTTCAGCCACGATCATATTATCGTGCCCGTTCTAATTGCCACAGAACACCGCCACTCTTCTACACAAGTCCACATGTCTATATACGACGATCGGATCGTAAATCCTTTGATCTGTGGGAAAACCGGGATCGCCGATTTAATAGAAAAAGTGCTTACGTGTTTCCCCGGTGAACCGAATATTGACCCCAATTGGGTGATAAGTCCTTACGCCCCTACCCCGACTATAATCGAGGCAGCAAGATCACTGTATGAAAACCACAGCGTGGAGAATATAACTCGGCATGAGGCCGACAACGTTTCAACGGATAGGACGATCGCATATATCCTTGAGGTTATTCATAAAAGCAAAATCAATCGAAAAAAGAGCATATGCTTTGTTACCGGCGTGCCCGGAGCGGGCAAAACGCTTGTGGGACTTGACGTTGCTATCAAACAAACTTACCAAGGCGGTGACGAACCGGTCGAGGACGAAGGTGCCGTTTACCTCTCCGGCAACGGTCCTTTGGTGGCGGTGCTGACGGAAGCGCTTTCACAAGATAATTATAAAAAATGCCTGTCGAGGGGGCAAAAAAAGAAATTGAGCGATTCTCGCCGCGAGGTGGCAAAATCTATTCAGATGATCCACCGCTATCGCGATAATATGCTCGCAAAAATTAAAAATCCAGTAGAAAATGAAGTTCTCGAAATTGATCCCGAAAAAGCCGTCAAGATAGAAATGGCCGGGTTCGGCGAGGTTGAACACGTGGCTATTTTTGACGAAGCACAGCGCTCGTGGACCCATAAAAGGCTTGCCGATTATTTGAAGCGCGGCGGCACTTACGGGAATAAGCTCAAGGTTCCGAACTTTCCGGTATCGGAAGCCGCGTTTTTGATCTGGTCGCTCGATCAAAGAGAAGATTGGGCCACAATCGTCTGCCTTGTCGGCGGCGGACAAGAGATTAACACCGGAGAGGCGGGAATCTCCGAGTGGATTAAGGCCCTCAATGAAAAATTTACGAATTGGGATGTTTATATATCGCCTAAATTGACGGAACCCGAATACGCGGAAGGCAAGGTAGACGAGTTATTAAAAGATAATCCCAATGTGACATATGCAGAGGCTCTGCACTTGGGCGTCTCTCTTCGTTCTTACCGGGCCGAAAAACTCTCCGCTTTTGTACATGCAGTTTTGGCGTTTGACATCGGTGCGGTAGCGCTTTACAATGAAATTAAAGATAAATATCCGATTGTTTTGACGAGAGATATGGAAAAAGCAAAAGCATGGCTTCACCAAAAAGCGCGCGGTTCGGAGCGAACGGGCGTTTTGGTTACGAAAGAATCTGCAAGATTCAAACCGTTGTCTATCCACTTGCTGCCGTCCGGCGACGAGAACGCCGTGCACTGGTTTTTGGAGGATAAGACAGACGTACGGTCATCAAACTATCTTGAAGACGCCGCGACGGAAATACAAGTTCAGGGGCTTGAGCTTGATTATACTTGTGTGCTTTGGGACGCAGATATGCGGTGCATAAATAACGAATGGCATTTTTATAGGTTCAACGGCCAAACAAAATGGGTGGAGCAGACGGCGACTACTGAAAATAAGCAAGAACTCATGAAATATATGTTAAACGCATATCGAGTTTTGCTGACACGCGCGAGAGCCGGGATGGTGATCTGTGTTCCTTACGGGAATGCAAATAAAACAGCCGGCGGTTTTTGGGAGGATAGCACTCGCTTGCCCGAATATTACGACGGCACCTATCAATATTTGAAGAGTATAGGTATAAAAGAAATATAAATTAAGTTCTGCAATTTTGAGGATTGAAGTACTAACATCAAGGAGATAAGGTGTTATGTCAAATAAAGAAATTACCGTCAAAGGGTTAGATGTCAGATATAAGAAAATAGACAAAGAGGACTATATATCTCTCACCGATTTGGCGCGTTACGCAAATCCGACCGAACCGAAAGTTCCGATTGCCACATGGATGCGTAGCAAGGACGTCATATCCTATCTTGGGCTGTGGGAGACGTTGCATAACCCCGATTTCAAAGGGCACGAATTCGAGGCCTTTGAGAATGCGGCAGGCAGACACAGCTTCTACCTTTCGCCGCAAAAATGGATAGACGCAACCAATGCGATTGGTATCATTTCCAAGTCGGGAAACAATGGCGGAACGTTCGCGCATAGGGATATTGCTTTTGAGTTTGCAAGTTGGTTAAGTCCTGAATTCAAGTTGTATTTAGTCACGGAGTTTCAGCGGCTCAAAGCGCAAGAGCAGCAAGTTCTCGAATGGTCGGCAAAGCGTGAACTTGCCAAAGTCAACTATCGCATACACACGGACGCTATCAAAGAGAATATCGTTCCTACCCTTACCGAGGAACAACTCAAATATGTCTATGCCGACGAAGCTGATCTACTCAATGTTGCCCTGTTCGGAAAAACCGCCGCTCAGTGGCGCAAGGAGAACCCGTCATTAAAAGGCAATATCCGCGACTACGCCACGGTGGAACAACTTTTGGTGATCGCCAATATGGAGAGTTATAACGCCATTTTGATTGAGCAAGGCGTTCCACAAGCAGAGCGTTTGCAACGTCTCAATGATATGGCGCGCGCTCAACTGCGTGTGTTGCAGCAAAGCAATTCTCGCTTACTTATGGATGGGAAAAAAGGATAATTTTAAGTATGGAAAATCAAGAAATTCTACATGCCCAAATGCGAGATGAAAATGGATTGCCATATCAACGCAAATGTGCCATTGCATATATAGATATTTTGGGTATCAAACAAAAAATAATTGATGGCTCAGACTGGGCATTTATTTGGACCTGGTTACAAAATAGTTCCATTGCCTCTATGTGGAAAAATGATGAAAGAATCAAAATCAAAATTTTTTCTGACAACATTTTAATTTGTGAAGAAATAGATGAAAACAACTCTTCTGTTGCTGTTACTGATGTGCTAAATGTAGTCAATTCTATTTTAATGTCTCTTTTTCGGGTAGGTTCTTTGTTTATGCGAGGAGCAGTTGTAGTAGATCAATTACATATTAGTGATAATGTTGTTTATGGATTAGGGCTGGTCAAAGCATATGACATAGAATCGCATCAAGCCATATATCCAAGAATTATAATTGAC